>CAJQNM010000277.1 GCA_905479665.1 uncultured Saprospiraceae bacterium | reverse complement strand
TGGGCTCCGACAACTTGCTGGAAGGGGATGGCACCGGAATTTTCAACGTGTACACCTCCGAGCAAAAAGCACTTAATGAGGCAGTGAAGGGAGCCTTGGGCGCCAACTACGATCCTTTACAGACCTATTATATATTGTTTCCCGATTTCGGCTCCTCTGCAGATCTCGCTGGAAATATGCCGCTGAATCGTCAGTTTGGCTACGTCTTCCCTGATGGCTCGGTCGAGAGCAAGGGCAGCCAAGCCCAGACGGCTGCCCACGAAATCGGCCACGGAGTCTTCCGCCTGGAGCACCCCTTCACTCGCTATGAGCTGCCCGAAGGCAGTACCGACTGGTTGATGGATTATTCTGCTGGGGTGGAGCTCCCGTTTGTGCATTGGAATCAGATTTATGATCCGGAGTTGCGGTTGTATGCGTTTCAGGGGGAGGAGGAGAGTGCTGCTGGGCTGTTGCAGCCGATCTCATTTACAGATACTGAGATGGAGCATGTATGGGAGTCGACACGAACTTTCGTTACTCCAGCTGGAAAATTATTCTCAATTAGTGCCGGGACTGCAATTTATGCACTCTGTCCTGAAAAGGTTCAACCTCGTACAGCTCAAGGAACTTTACTTTCATTTACCCAGGGTACTAGACAATTCAAGGCGTGGCATCGTGGTGACAAGTTTGTGGGATATGCTGAAAAATTAGCTGATGGCCGCGGCGATTGGCAACCTTCTGCCGGCGGTGAAACTCCAAATATTGTGCACCATGCAAAGTTGGTCTCAAATAATGATCCAGACGCTGTCAAGCCAAGCAAGGTTCAACTGTATGTCTCCGAGTTGAATGCTGCAACAGTCCATTCGACTGAGCAGGTAGAGGACTTTGTTGTTGAAGTTCCTTACCAATCAACAACTAGCTCTGGCAACCCTGTAGAGTCAGACAGGACTTGCGATGAAGTCTCATCTGTGCGACCCCGTGATGTAGCAACAAACAATTCAATTCGAAATTGGAAGCCTACAAATTATGAGAATGCCGATGATCAAATTCCTTCGATTCTTCCTGAAGTGCTTGATTTTACGAGCATTTTCAGCGATCAGAAAGATGCTATTGCAAATGCGGTTGCAGATGAAGAACTCAGCGTGGTCTTTACGGATGAAGAAACGGATGGCAGTATTTTGGACCAGATTAGGAACATCACCTTAGCCGAAGGTGCTGTCCTTTGGGTGCATTTTGACTATTCAGAAGACAAGTATTGGTCTGAGTTGCTTTTACCTGAGTACTTCGCCCAGAGCTCAGAGAATGCTAAGAAATTCTATTGGGAAAGTCTAGAAAATCTAGGTCAAACCATCACTGATGTTAACGACATAGTGGCCCAGGTGAGTATTACGAGAATGATCTTCGGAACGCTCAAGAATCTATTTACGAGTGCAAAGATCCCGAAGCACTGGTGGGATGCAAGTGATCCAGCCTATCCATTAAAAACCTTCAATGACTGGCTGCCCAATAGTCGGATACCTGAACTTGTCGCTTTCACTTCCGGGTTTTGGAATGATCTGATGGATAATGTAGAAATGATTTTATGGCTCGGAGAAACTTCCGCGGAAATGCCCCATAAAATAATTGAGCTGATTGTCGATGCTGAGGCGAGAAAGGAGCTCCTCGATCAAGTTCAAGACCTTTCATCTTATGTGCTGGATGAAAATAAGCGGGCCTACCTAAAGGAGTTGTTAAGTAGCCAGGCTGCAGTGCTCCTTGATGCGGAAAAGTCCAAGATTGAAAAAGGGGATTACACGGGTGTAGCATATGTCACGGGTTATATTTCTTGTGAAATAGTTATCGCAATGTTTACGGCAGGAATTGTCAATACAGCGGTAAATTCTGCTAAGGGTGCCTTATTATCATTTAGAGTGATTCGTGTACCATTAAAAATAGTGGAACGGCTGGGACGACCTGTAATAAATGTGCTAGTAACAATCTTCCGGAGTGGCTATGACATTGTAGAGCAAGTTGTTTCGGGCGTAACTCGATTTGTAATTAAGACAACACAAGATGGCGTTGTCGCCTTCATTGATGACCTGGATCAATTGGTCGTTTCTGTTTTTAATTCGGCCACCTCCGTTTTAGATGAAATCATCTTCCCACCGGAATTATTCCCTGTGGCAGTTGGATTGGATGGGCAGCTCATTCCAGTAAAAGTTTCATTTGGGAAACTTAAGGCAGGTGACGTTAAGCGTGTCTTTATCAAGGGTGCGGCTGCGGGAGGTGATGATCTGGTCAAATTGCTGATGCAGGCCTATGGGTTGAGTTCTGCCAGAGCTACTCAGTTGGCCCAAGTTAACGATGCTGCGAGATTACTGAATGGGAATGTCGCCAGGGCGATCAGGTTATTGGATCCGCAGGACGTCACCAAGTTCTTTGATGATGTGCTAGGATCGGCTGCTGCAAGTCCTCCCCCGGCCACTCTTGGGAATAGCCTTGAAAGGCTGACTTCAGGTTGGGTCGATGCTTGGAAAGTACTTGTTGATGCAGGCAGAACGGGAGGTAATAGTCCTTCAAACGCATTGACCAGAAATATAGGTGCACTTGAATCGCTTGCTCGACTTAGATCCAATTCAAAGCTCTTGAAGCTTGGTATTACGGACAGCCACTTGGGAAGTATGCTAAAGGGGGGAGGTTGGGGAGGAAAGCCCAATGTCCCCTCTTACAGGCAGCTATGTGACAATGTGAACGAACTAATACAAGTTTTGCCTGAGAACACCGGATCCAACCTCGCTGATTTCTTAGGTAACAAGGGATTTGGTATTGCTGGTGATGCCGCTAATACTCGCAGACATTCATATGTTCAATTGCAAAGACTCCTCGAAAATAAATCTCTTTTATCTCAGGCAGACGCAGTGGTCTTTGAGAGGAGATTGGTAGGCACTATTAATAGTACTGCTTATGAATCTTTTTCGGATGTTTATGTGAAGATTGGCAATCGAGTCGTGGAAATTGAAACTAAAGCGGGAACTGAGTTCTTCGCTAATGTTGCAGGTTCAAGCTCTAATTTCGCGAAGCAGAGTTATAACTCACTAAAGAATGTTTCTGATATCGAGAATTATAAGGTCTTCCTAAGGCAGGATTTATTAGAAACCTTAGATATATCGACTGCCAAAGCAAAAGTTATTAAAGCATGGACTAATTTTGAGAACGGAGCTATACTGGCGGATGCTCAAATAAGAAACCAGTTTACGGGATTTGCTCGGGTTAAGCTCAATAATCCGAATATAGCAACCTTCAGTAGGTCTCAGCTTGAATCCTTCCTCAAGAAAAATGATGATTGGTTCATGACGATTTTTCAGAATAATTTTTAACAAATGAAATTAGTGGATAAATTTGTTGGCATAACTTATTTACAGCATTTTGATAGCGTATATGCAAAAAACTCAAAAAACCGGTATTGTAAAATAGAAGGAGCAAAATTGATTTTATTGATTGATGAGGAAGTCGAGTTGTTCACTGTTTATAAAGGTTTCATGATCTGTCAGATGGTAGGGGAGCCATCAAACATATATATATTGAAAGGAGATGGCTCGAAGCAAAAATTATTTCATAGTGAGAGTGAAGACCTTAAGATTTCAAAAGGGCCGTTAATTGATGATCAACTGCCTGTTTTTTTCAATCAAAGAGAAGATATATTTCACGGAGGGATGTACTTAGTTCGACCTGATCTAAGTTTAGTGAGGGTTGAAGTTTCCAACGTTTACACCCTACAGGTTGGCCCACACTTTTTCAATAGATCCAATAAGGAGATTTTCTCATATCAGAAGAATCATACGCTTAACTATAAAGTTGAGATTAGTGCTTTTGGCCGAAACATTGTGAAACACAGAGAGACTGGAGAGATATTGTCAGATAAACCCAATGAAATTGATGGCGAATTATTCGCATCCGAGAGCATCTTGTATGTTCCAATGACAGGAGGCCAGCTTTTGGCTTTGAAA
>CAJQNM010000276.1 GCA_905479665.1 uncultured Saprospiraceae bacterium | reverse complement strand
CATCCAAGAAAAAATACTGCAATGGGATATCGGGATTGTACGCACTCCAGCTCTCACGAACGTGATCGAGCAAAGAGGCGGTAGCCTCCGTCTCAATGCGAAGGGCAAAATATCTACCGTGTCGATTGCTTCCGTAATCCATCGCCTTGGGCCAAATCTGCTCTTGCAAGCCTAGCCCATGGTAATCCTTGACGACACCGATGACGGTACCGGCTGGATGATCAGAGGGGGAGACAATTTTTTGACCAATGGCCTCAGTCGGGCTTGCCCAACCGAAGGCTTTGACACAAGATTTGTTGAGTAGGAGTCCATCCTCAAGTTCAGAGGGTTGGCTCAAGTCAAAGTTTTTACCGGCCACCAGCTCCAGTCCCAGTGCATGGATGTAGTTCTCATCGATGGCCATATATTCCGTATCCACGGGATCTTCGGAGATGCGCTCAACATAGGCCCATTGGCCTTGCCAGCCAGGTCTGCCGGGAAGGGCATTGGTGAAAGAAACTGCTTGCACATTGGCAAGCTGAGCAAATGAACTGCGCAGGGGTTCGTGGCTCCGAGATCTTGGCATATCGATCCCATCGATGACCAATAGTTGTTCCTTATCAAATCCCAAATTCTGATTGCGCATGAACTCAAGCTGAGACAGCACGAGCAACATGGCAAGTAGCAATGCAGTGGAGATAAAGAATTGGAATACAATCAGCACTTTGCGTATACCGAGCCCACCTTTGGCCGGTCGGGACTGACCGCGAAGAGCTTCTATCGGACTGTATCCAGAAATGATCCAAGCTGGATAGTACCCAGCCAATAATGCTATCAGCAGGCCGAGCCCCGTGAGTCCCAGCACGAATCTAATCTGCAGCATATGTTGTACACCAAAACTGCGGTCCATCAATTCGCTAAACCAACCCAGGGATAACACCATGAGTCCCACAGCTAGCGCACCGGCAAACAGTGTCAAGAGCGCAGACTCCGTCAAAAACTGAATGACCAGCGCCGTGCGTGTGGAGCCAGTCACCTTCCTGATACCGACTTCCTTCGAGCGATTGACCGACCGGGCGGTACTTAGATTGATGTAGTTGATGCAAGCAAGCATCAAGGTAAATAGGGCGATCAGTAAAACCAGTCGCACCTGACTCTCGGAGCCAGAAGGGCCCATCCCGTTGTACATGCCAGATCGCAAGTAGACATCGTTGAGAGCAATAAAGCCAACCTCGAATTCCACGCCCATCTCTGCCAGTTCCTCGCCCACCTTGTCGTTGTAGATCGAAGCTGCTCGATGCCGAAAATGATCAGTATCCACTCCTTCTTTGAGCATAACATAATTCCGCATATTAAAATTACCCCAGCCACTTTGGTAGCTAAATTGCTCCGATAGGCTCTCGAATGTGGAAAACGACATGAGCATATCCACTTGAATATGGGAAGACTTGGGTATGTCGATAACACCCTTTACCTCAAAAAGTAGGGAGTCAGCAAAGGTCAGTGTTTGACCAACTGCGGGGCCATCAGCAAAATATTTTTCCTTAATCTCCTTGGTAAGCACCACCGAATAGGGATCAACCAGGGCAAGGGCCGGATCGCCCTCCAGCATCTCAAACGAAAATATACTCAGGAAATCGGCGCTGGCATAATGGATGTTGTGATCGTATTTTTGGTTTTCGTATTTGAGTTTAAAGTGACGCGGTGCCCTCCGAGCGTAAATCACAGATTCCACTTCAGGAAACTCCGTCGCCAGAACATGGCCAACGGGCCAGGCGTTGGTCTCCATCGCTGACCCGTCGGCCGACTCACTAAATACTTTATAGATACGATCACTATGACGATGAAACCGATCTACTGAATACTCCTGAAATACGTAGAGCATGATAAGGCCCCCAATGGTGAGACCTACACTCAAGCCGGCCAAATTAATCCCGGAGTAGGTACGGTTTTTCAAAAGTGTCCGGTAGGCAAGTTTTAAATTGGTCTTTATCATGACTCCTTGATTTAATGATCGTTTAGATCCGCCTCTTCTGCATAAGCTCCATCGCCAAAGGCTGATCAGATCCAGGAAGATTCTCCAATTGGCTCGATGGGCCCCCATACTTTGGTAGTAGATCTGATATACCTCCTGCAAATCACCTTCGATCTCCTCTCGAAAATCAGCATTGATTAATTTAAGCAACGGCTTACATAGCCATCGAGGGGGATCTTTTTCTTCCTGCGAAATCATGCGGATCCTAGTGCAGTGTCCTGTAAGTAAGCCCATGCAATAGGACAGCTATTTTGGGCCAGATCGAAGAAACGAAACTGCGCATAGCAGTAGCTACGTAAGGTTTTCGGTGATGAAGAGCTGGTGCAAAAGAGCATGCTAGAGGATAGGTTTATTTACTGGACACAGCACTAGATCGTAGTTCTGTGAAATCGAGGCCCAAAGTCCCTCGCGCACGGAGCGTATACCTTGCAGTACTTTGAATGCATACGGTGTGGCTTTATACATGCGTTTCCTTCTTCCTCCCCTTAC
>CAJQNM010000275.1 GCA_905479665.1 uncultured Saprospiraceae bacterium | reverse complement strand
TATGAGGAAATTGATGTTGTCCTTTGTGACAATGTATTGCATAATTGCTATTTCAATCACCCTCATAATATTTTAGGATGTGCTAGTTGTCAGGCAAGATTGGGTCTAGTTCTGCAAGCCAATGGTATAGGTGCAAAGAATATGTTGAGATTGGAGACACTTGTCCAAGACCTGACATTCGAAAAAATAATTTCTACCGAACATCTGCTTACTGTTAGCTATAAAGGAATTAATATAGGGAGGGGAGTCGCTTCGTCTGTCATTTCCTACACACGTGAATTTGAATTGAGGGAGGAGAACTATGGTCAATTAATAGGGGTAGAACTAGAAAAGGCTGCAAATGTCGTTGCCAATTTCGAAAAGTTTCTTACTCCCGAATATGAGCATGTCTATATATTTAATGGACGATTTTCTGAAAGTCACCCGGTGGTAGAGCTCTGCCGCCATAAAAATATTCCCTTTTCAACATTCGAGACCGGGGCCGGTACCAATTATGAACTTTTCTTCAATGGTCTACCTCATAGCATTAAATTAAGAAACCTGGAGATCAATCGTCTATGGAGCGAAGCGCAAGCGCCAGAGAGGGAGGAAATTGGGCACCAATGGTATCGATCTAGGCGACTCAGAGATGAGCGCCTTGATGTATCCTACACAAAGGATCAGCAAGAAGATCTCTTGCCAGCAGGATTTGACGACAACGAACGAAATATTGTCTTGTTAAACTCTTCTCAAGATGAGCTTATTTCCATTCAAGAATGGAATACGGATCTATATGAAGATCAAAACAAGGCCATAAGAGACTTGGTAGAAGTATGTATTAATAAACCATATCTCCGATTCTATTTGAGAGTTCATCCCAATCTGCGTGATGTGGTAAACGAACAGATGAGAGAGATCTACGCGTTGGATTTTAGTAATTTGACGATCATAGGCCCCGCGAATCCAGTCGATACATATTATTTAATTGAGCGCTGCGAGAAAGCAGTGTGTTTCGGATCTACGGCAGGAGCAGAGGCCACTTACTGGGGTACACCATCGATACTTTTTGGAAATTCATTTTATAGAGATCAGGATTGTGTCTACGTGCCAAAGTCATTCGAGGAGCTTGTTGAGCTGGTCGATGATCCTGATCTGCCAAAACTCCCCCAAGAAAGCTGTCTACCGTATGGTCACTACTGGAGCATTTATGGCACCAAGTCACATTTGTTCAATTATAGCGGAGTTCCAGAATCTGAATTTAAGGGATTTAAATTGCACAAATTTCCGCTTGGAGCCTTTAAGCTTCTAGTTCGATATCTCCCCAGTATTAGGTTATGGAAGCGAATGTATCGAGCACTCTACAAGAAACCACTGCGGTTGAAGGGACTACTCAGGTATAAGTAGGAGAGAAACATGAGTGTTTTAGTCCTAAGAGGGGAGTTTACTGGTATGATGAATGGATTGAGACCTCATTCGCTATTTGTAAATAACTCAATATTTACATATATGTTAGCAGAAGAACTGCTATCTTGCCAACTTATTTTTTCGACTGAAAGTGATATGGATTCTTTGTCGTTTTTACATAGTGGTATACGCGTTGAAAACTTGGACTCGCAGAGCTTTAGCGTGCCGAGGACGTTTTACCGTTTTACTGTTTCAAGCGATAAAAATTGGTCTTGATGAAACCTGGGAAAATATGCAGGACGATTTCAGACCTCGATGTCTCAGTAAAACTAGTCCTGTCTCTATAAATACATGAAAGTAGGTGTGGTCAATTACGGTATGGGAAATCTTGCTTCCGTAGTCAACGCCCTTGAATTTATTGGCTACACCGTAGATCTTATTGATGCTCCAGAGCAAGTGGAAAAGCACTCTAGACTGATCCTGCCCGGAGTGGGAGCATTTGGAAAAGCCATGAACAGGTTGAGAAGTTCGGCCTTGGACAAAGCTATTGTGAATGCATCAGAACAATCGAAGACAATCATTGGGATTTGCTTGGGAATGCAATTGCTCTTTTCGAGAAGCTCTGAGTTTGGAAACCACGAGGGATTGAATCTAATTGCTGGAGAGGTATTGCCTTTTTCAGGAGAGACAGATCTCCGTGTGCCTCATTTGGGTTGGAATGAAGCTCGAAGTCCCGAAGGTGAATTTTCAGAGTTTTCTAGCGACTTTTATTTTGTCCATTCATTTTACTGCGTCCCGACCAACGAGAGCGATGTACTATTTACGACGAATTATGGCTTTGAGTTCTGTTCTGGTGCCAAATTTGGAGATCATATTTATGGCCTCCAGTTTCATCCTGAGAAAAGCCAGCAGGCCGGTCTTAGACTTTTAAAAAGACTGCTGAGCTAATGGTCAAACTAAGGTTGATTCCGGTGCTGTATATTAAGAACGGGCTCATTGTCCGGAGCGAAAGATTTCAGGAGCATAAGATCATTGGCAATCTAATTAATGAGGTTAGAAGGTATAATCAATGGGATATTGATGAACTTGTATATATCGATATCTCTAGGGAACGGGTGTATGATAGTCGAAGAGATGACCATAAGATAAAAAGAATCAGTTCTATCGATGAAGCACTAAACCTGATCGCCAAAGAGTGTTTTATGCCCTTGACTTTTGGAGGGGGTATTCGTGATCTGCCGACCATAAAAAAATACCTTAAGAACGGAGCAGACAAGGTTGTACTGAATAAAATACTTCATAGTAATAAAGCGATTGCTAAGCAGGCCATTGAACTTTTTGGTGCCCAGGCCATTGTGGCAAGTCTCGACTACAGAGTGATTCGCGGGGAGATCGTTTTTTTTGTCGATAATGGTACGCAGGCATTGCCTTATTCAGTTGAAGAAATGGCGGATTTCATTCACGATCTGGGCTGTGGAGAAGTACTATTTACATCAATTGACAATGATGGAATGGGTGGAGGGTATGACATTAAATCGATTTCCAAAATGGTTTCTTTGCTCAAGATTCCTGTCGTAGCATGCGGTGGTGCTATTTCGGCATTTGATTTTATGGAAGCAGCAAAGGTACCTGGTATTTCAGGTATTGCCGCTGGCAATATGTTCCATTTTACCGAAAATATATATCCTCGAAGTAAAGCAAAATTAAAGTCAAAGCAATTGCATTTTAGATGATTAAGAAGCCAAATATTTATTTCTGTAAGTCTTGTACATATCCAAGCAGTTCTGCGGTTCCCCTGGAGTTTGATGATGCGGGTGTCTGCTCAGGGTGTGCCACAAGTGAGCAAGCACAAGAGGTAGACTGGGACCGAAGAGAGAGCATGTTTGAAAATTTACTCTCGGAGCATAAAAGTAATAACGCCTACTATGACTGTATCATTCCTGTTTCTGGAGGCAAAGATAGCTACTGGCAAATTCATAAAATAAAGGAATACGGACTGAACCCACTTCTTGTTACTTATCATGGGAATAACTATTCACGGACTGGACTCGAGAATCTCGAGCGAATGCGTGAAGTATTTGATGCAGATCATATTTTTTTTACCCCCAGTATCAAGTTGTTAAAGAAAATGAATCGAGTCTGTCAAAGACTTATGGGTGATATGAATTGGCACGCTCATGCCGGAATATTTACGTACCCTATCCGAGTAGCGGTTCAGATGAAGATTCCACTAATGATCTGGGGCGAACATGGATTTATGGATTTGGGTGGCATGCATTCGTATCGAGATTTTGTGGAGTTTACCTATCGGTACAGACATGAGCACTGTCTGCGTGGGTACGAATGGTACGATATTATTGAGGCATCTAAGAAATACGATGATGAAATATTCGAACATGAAGTGATACAATGGAAGTATCCAAACGACGAGGAGATTGAGGAGGTGGGTGTTCAAGGTCTATACGTCTCAAATTTCTTTAAATGGGATGCAAATGTACATGGTCCCCTGATGGTTGAGAAATATGGTTTTAAGGAGTCTGACGAGCCTTTCGAGAGAACATATCGCTTGATGTCAAATCTCGATGATATCCATGAAAATGGCATTCACGACTATATGAAATGGGTGAAGTTTGGATATGGTAGGGCAACTGACCATACGTCAAAAGACATACGTCAAGGAAAAATGGTGAGAAGTGAAGGAGTGAAGGAAGTATTACAGCGAGATCATATTAAATCTAAAGACCTACGCAGATGGCTCTCCTATGTCGGATGGACTGAACAGGAATTTGACCTTGTAGCTGATCACTTTAGAGACCCTAATGTGTGGTTCATAAGGGATGGACAATGGTGCAAACTTGATATCGACCTTCAGGAAAGGAGGTATGGTTCTGTTCACCTCCCGGAAAATGCAAGAAGTAAATACCATATAGAACAATAACTATGCTGGGAAAAACATCCTTTAGAGAGATCCATCAAAGAAATGCCAGGAGGATTATCCTTTTTGGATCTGGCAATATTGCAAGCAAGACGATCCGTAAAATAGGATTGGATAGAATAGATTGCATTGTTGACAATTCAGAAAACTTGCAGGGGGAAAAGTTTGAAGGTCTAGAGATTCACCATCCCAATAAGGTCAAGTCGGGAGACCTCGTACTCATCTGCTCGACCGCAATCGTTGATATTGCCGAGCAACTTGTATCACTTGACCTCATTCCTGGGGAGGACTTCCTTATTTCGCCCATCTTAAACGATCTAACCGCAATTAGTGATCTAGAGCAGCTTGAAGTCGTGTTGTATTTTACAAGCGGTACCGTACCCCTACCAGACCTTCCTTACGGTGGAGGATTGTACAAATGTACAGTGAAGGGCTCTGAATCGAGTCTCGAGCGACTATATCGGGGACCTTGTTACGGAGCGATTAGGCTGGAAGATTCAATCTACTTTGTCGATACTGACAAAGGTATTTTAAGATCTGACGAGAATGGTATTCAGCATATGGGAGCTCTACCTAAGAAATCAAGGGCACATGGGATATCGTTCAATCTTTCGAACGAAATGTTTTACGTCTCGTGCTCTTATTTGGACGCTGTGCTGGAAATCGATCAGGATTTTAAAATCAAAAGGAGTTTTTCCATAAGCGATCGTCGCGGTACCGGCGGCGAACCAATGCACCATTGCAATGACAATCTTGCGATTGAGAATAGCCTCTATGTCTCAATGTTCTCTTCGACAGGTAGCTGGAAGAGAGACGTCTTTGATGGATGCATCGCAGAGTTTGATCTTAGTACAGGAAAGCGCCTCAGGGATATTTGTCAAGGACTGTATATGCCTCATAATGTGAAATTATTTGATGGATCCATCCATGTTCTAGATTCACTGCCAGGCCATCTGAGGTTTGGTAACTTCTCGATTCAGGGCACTTTCCCGGGGTTTACGAGAGGATTAGAGTATCATTCCGGACTTTACTTTATAGGTCAAAGTAAGAACCGTAATTTTTCAAAAGTATTTGGCCTCAGTAATAATGTAGCCATCGATTGTGGAGTCACAATCTTTAATCCAGATCTAAAAGTGTCGCGATTCATTCAGTTCCCCAATTCTATCGGAGAAGTTCATTCTATTGTAATTTGAGAAATGATTTTTAGATCATATCCAGGATTGCTGACGCCAGGATTCCATTCTCTTCTCTAAGTGTTGGTATATCAAGTATAGAAGGATAGTATAGGCATGATTGTGCAGAAAAATATCCATCACCAATCCGATGAAGATTCGATTTGCTGACTGGACACGCATGCTGAGGTGGTAAAGAACTTGGGGTTGCATTCGGTACTTTTAAGATAAGTGCGGCAGTTGGATTCTTTGTGCGCATCGAAGTTGACAATGGCTCGTGATAGATTATTTCTAGCCCGAGACTTTCAGCGGTTTTTCTTAGCTCTTTAACATAGCCGAGGTCGTCCATGCGAGCCTTCCCTTGATTTGAAGCGTGCTCATAGGAAGGCTCGAAAAGTGCTATTTTGTCTGAAGACACACGCATTAATTCTTTTAAAATGGACTCCTCATATCCACCATTTGATTCAAGAGAGTGAGAGGTCATTATCAGATCAAATGAGTTGTCTACAAAAGGGATCTGCTGCAAAGTACCCGTGCAAAGACGAACGGAAGAGTAGTTGTTTTCTTTTAGGAATCTGCTGGC
>CAJQNM010000274.1 GCA_905479665.1 uncultured Saprospiraceae bacterium | reverse complement strand
AACAGGCTGATTATGATAAAACCGCAAAGCGCCGCAGCTACCGTGAAGAACATCGATTCCATCATGAATTGGTAAATGATGCCAAACCTGGGAGAGCCCAAGACCTTTCGTACACCGATTTCTTTCAGTCGTGTACTTGCTCTTGCCGTGGTGAGGTTCATGAAGTTGAACAATGAGATCAATAGGATCAGGAAGCCGATGGTCGCAAAGATCTTTACATTGGTAATGTTTCCATCAAAAGTATTTCTGCCAATATCTTGTGAGTGCAGGTACACATCTGTGAAAGGTTGAAGTGCAATTCCAAAGTGGGGGTTCTCTTCATCACCCAAGATCTCCTTCACCAGAGTGGGCAGACTTTCTTTGATTTGGTCCTCTCTACCATTTGGAATTTTAATGTACGTGCGCAGCCAGCTAAATCCCCAACTGCGCACCAATGATGCATAGAGATCTTCCGCATTGGCCATAGATCCCAACGCCTCAAACTGGATCTGCGAATGTTGAGGTGGATCTTGAGCGATGCCAGTAATTTTCATTAGAAACTCAGCATCTCCATCGTAGATTTTGACGGGAATGATCTTGTTTAGTGCATCAGTTGTCCCAAACAATCGTTTGCTCAGACTCTCCGTAATCACCAAACTATTCACCTGCTGCAGACAGGTTTTGGGATCTCCATGCAACAAAGGAAAAGTGAAGAGATCAAAGAATGTGGAGTCTGCCCAATAGAACTCTTCTACGAGCGTCGGGGACACCTCACCGATCTTTACTGGGTCGTTGCCGAATCGGCAGAGGGATAGATCAGGATACTCTGCTTGCAATGCAATGCCATGTTGCGAAGATGTACTATGACCACGGCTGCCTTCCAGAGGATCGAATCTCAACACTCGGTAGAGTTCATCCCGATGCACATGCATTTTATCGTAGGCAAACTCATTGGTAAGGAACAAGAGGATGTATGCCGCCGCGGCAAAACCCAGACACAAACCCAGGAATTGAATGAACGTAGAAACGCGGTAGCGTGCAGCGTTTCTCCAAGCTATCTTCAAGTACTTATGTCCCATGAAACCCGAATTGATCTTACCAAATCCCATCATTCGATACCAGCGTGGAGACATCAGGACTCGGAGTCCAAAAGCCCGACGTGCCTTTTTGGGGCCGAGACGCTGTACATCCCGGTCAAACAACTCCAGGAGATCGCCCTGAAGTTCATCAAGATGCTCATCCTTGCATGTCCGCTGCAATAGCCATCGTGCCCATCCCGGTGGTTTCGTAGCGCTCATTCGTACGAGAGCTTAGGCATCAATTGCCACATTTTATCCCGTTGATTACGAACCTTCTCCAGGGCCACTTGACCGACCCGATTAATGCTGTAGAGCCGCTTGCTTCGGCCTCCCCGTACGGCAGACGCTCCCCCTGATTTAGATTGGATGTAGCCCTTTTCTTGCAACCTATTTAGAGTGGAGTGGATGGTACTTACGCTCACCCTTCGACCGGTCTGTCGCTCAATCTCATCCATCACGGTGACACCGTATGCTTCTCCAGACTGTATGCCCACTACGAGAAGCACAAGCTCCTCAAACTCTCCAAGATGCGTTCCTTTCATTTATTTCATCTTATTTTGCCAATTAAATATAATTATTTAATTCGTATTTGCCAAAGAAATACCAGTGTGTCTGTGATGCCATACCTTAGCAGGAAATCTAACACCCGCAACAATGAAGAATTTTAAACAGTAGTCACACTACTCGCCCTCGCGTTCGAGCAAAAGAGCTTCTTGGCCGACCATGAGTGCTTTAGGATCGATCTACCTTCTCTTCGGCACTGCCAGCTCTACTTTGAGCCTATCCCCTTTATAATCGGCTTTTCGAAAAGCCTTAAGTACATTTTCCTCGTACGTAGATTCTATTTCAAAAAAGGAAAAAGAGCCGAAAATTTCAATCTTTCCAATCTCAAAACTGTCTCCATGCATCAGCTCATTCACTAGACCGATCAGACCTTTGGGGTCTACTTTCTTTTTGCCAAGATTGATGTAAAATCTGCTGAAATTGCTATCCAAGTCGTTGTGATAGTGGTTGATGCGCTCCTTCTTTTCTCTACGTGGTTTATCTCTCCTGTCCCTCTTTTCCAAGGTTTTATCGAAGTGATTGCGATCATTGCGATCTCGATCGGAGCGAGTTCGATCGGTGCGATCTGGGCGACCTCGATCGGCGCGCTCTCGATCTGGGCGACCTCGATCTGGGCGACTTCGATCAGAGCGATTCTCCGACCTGCGCATACTCCCATAGTCGGGTTTCGCATTTAGACCCAGGCGAGCAAACTCGCGACTCAGCAGCCGTGCAACCAGATCTTCCTTGGTGAGCCATGAGAGCTTTTTCAAAACTTCTGGCAGGAATTCTTCGATAGAGGGTGCATTCACTTCGACTTTCTCTAACTCATCCACAAAAGCAAAGAGCTGCTTTCGTGCTCTCTCTTGGGCAGTTGGCAGCACACCAGCGACAAACTTAGCACCCAGTTTTTTCTCTAAGATGTAGAGTTTCTTCTTTTCACGTGAGTGAATGATGGCAATCGAAATGCCCTTCTGACCAGCTCGGCCTGTCCTGCCACTGCGGTGGATATAACTGCCGAGCTCATCCGGAAGGTTGAAATTGATCACATGGGTCAGATTATCTACATCGAGGCCCCGCGCAGCGACATCGGTCGCAACCATCAGCTGCAACTGTCGATTTCTGAACTTCCCCATCACTTTATCACGTTGCCCCTGGCTCAGTTCACCATGCAGGGCATCAGCAGCATACCCCTGATTGCGCAACTTCTCCGCTACATCTTTGGTTTCTCGACGGGTCCGACAAAAAACGATGGCATACATATCCCTCTCACTGTCGATGATTGCCTTAAGCGTGGAGTAGCGATCTCTGGGCGCGGACAGATAGTACTCATGACTTACATTCTTTGCCCCGCTATTTTTCGTACCGGCACTGATCTCGATGGGATCGTCCATGTACTTTTTGGTCATCCGCGCTATCTCATTTGGCATAGTGGCGGAGAAAAGCAAGGTCTGCTTGCTGTCAGGAGTCTCCGCTAAAATCGAGTTGAGATCTTCTTGAAATCCCATATTCAACATTTCATCGGCCTCGTCCAGTACGACCCATCGCACTTCTTGCAACTTTAGCTTTCTACGGCGAATCAAGTCTAGTGTGCGACCAGGCGTGCCGACGACCAACTGGCAGCCTCTTTCCAAAGCCTTGACTTGTTGATGAATTGGGCTTCCACCATAGACACACTGGGTGCGTAATTTCGGCAGATACTTCGAGTATGCCTGGATGTCTTTGCCAATCTGCATACAAAGCTCACGGGTAGGACATAGTATGATGGCCTGTACTTGCTTTGACCCCAGATCGATGTTGTGGATGATCGGGAGGCTAAAGGCTGCCGTCTTACCTGTGCCCGTCTGGGCCAATCCAATGAGGTCCTGATCAGAATTGATCAGCAGCCCCAGTGTCTCAGCTTGAATCGGAGTCGGCTCGACAAAATTGATATCTTCTAGCGCTTGGAGTATAGGGTCCTTCAACCCAAATTCGGAGAATGAATTCATGTATTACTAGACTATCTAGTGAATTAGTGAGCACTGTTTTGGCCACTCTTACCGAGCGGTACAAACAAGGCGGGATTGCAAAAAAGACGCAAAGGTATTAAAACTTATAGGTTTGAAGGCAATTGGCCGTTGCATGCAGTGGTTCCGGAGTAGAAACCCACTAAGTCCCAGGATAATCAGATCCAGAACTTTACGAAAGCGATAGTAAGTGATTTAATATCTTCCGTACATGAAGCTACCCAGCGTACAGTATAAGTGACTTAACTTTGTACAAAAAGAACCTCATGAGAGCCGCCCTAGTACCTCTGCTGATCGTAATCGTGTCGTCCATCAAGTCTGATGGGCAGCCGCTGCAAAATCCATTTGATATCCTACTCGATCCCAGTCATCTGCAAGAAGATCTTCATCTCTTGCAAGAAGTCCTAGAGAAAATTCACCCCGGTTTAAACACCTACACGACGAAATCAGAATTGGAGAACCATTTCAAAGAAATAAGTGCATCCATAAAGGAGCCGATCTCCTCCATGACATTTTATGGGCTGATTGGAGATTTACTCAGTATGATCGGAGATGTACATACCGATATTGAGCCCTCCGAGGCGTTTTACGACCGACTCAATGCAGAGTGGCCAGTCTTTCCCTTGTCGGTCGTATGGCTTCAAGAAAAATTATTCGTCTCACACAATTTGTCAGGGGTGCAGGATATCAAAGCCGGCGATCGACTGCTCCAGATCAATGGTGTGGCAGCTGACAGTATCTACCGAGATATGCGACGCTATCTTCCTCGCGATGGCTACAATACGACTAACCCTGATCATGTGCTAGGAGGTATTTACGGTGGCTTTCGCAATTACTATGCCTCACTTCACGGCATTTTTCCTGAGTATCAGTTAGTCCTAGAGTCCAGCAGTGGTGAACAGCGACACCTCACGATTCAGGGAGAGCTCTACTCGAGCATTTATGACCGTGCCAAGGCGCTCCGGAATACTCAAGAGAAGAAGAATAAGAAGAAGAATGAGCAACTGAGCTTTAGTTTTGAAGGGCAAGTGGGCCTCCTTACTGTCCGTTCATTTCATCCGGGTAAGATCCGGGCAAATGGGCAACGCCATGCACGTTTTTT
>CAJQNM010000273.1 GCA_905479665.1 uncultured Saprospiraceae bacterium | reverse complement strand
ACACTGCTTATGTGTCGCACATTTCGCACATCAGCTCATTTGCCCTGGCACTCACTGTTTTGGCCAAAGAGCAGAATGAAAAACGCATCTTCGAGCTGGCTGGTGGGGGGTTTGGCTCTACTGTTCGGCTGGCAAAAAGCAATGCTGACACCTGGATACCTATCTTTGAGCAAAATAGAGACTACGTGCTTGATGTATTGGATGAGCATATCAATTCCATTAGTACCTTTCGCACGCTGCTCATAAAAAAGGACTTTGATTCGTTTAGAAAACTAATTGTTGAAGCAAATAAAATAAAGCGCATCTTAAACTGATTGCAATGGAAATGAATATACAGACACCCTTCGAAAGAATAAAGGACCGACCATTTTTAATTACGGGCCCATGCAGCGCCGAGACAGAAGAGCAAGTACTCAAGGTTGCTCAGACGATGAGTGACTTGCAAATTCCTGTAGACCTATTTCGTGCAGGTATCTGGAAGCCACGTACCCGTCCCAATAATTTTGAAGGTATTGGTTACGAAGGACTGCAATGGCTCAAGAAAGTGAAAGAGCAGTATGGATATAAAGTGACCACCGAGGTCGCCAATGCCAACCATGTCTTTGAAGCTCTGAAGGCCAGTATCGATGTCTTATGGCTGGGTGCACGTACAACGGTCAATCCATTTTCAGTACAAGATGTCGCCGATGCATTGCGCGGTGTGGATATTCCAGTATTCATCAAAAACCCGATCAATCCTGATCTAAAATTATGGATGGGTGCCATCGAGCGCATTTACAATGCCGGTATTACCAAAATCGGGGTGGTACACAGAGGCTTTTCTAAACATGGACATTCGATCTATCGCAATGTACCTCTCTGGCAAATCCCCATTGAGATGCGCCGTGAGTTTCCCGATTTATTCATGATCTGCGATTCTTCGCACATCTGTGGTACTCGTGAATACCTTTACGAAGTCTCACAGACGGCCCTCGACCTCAATTACGATGGCTTGATGCTCGAATCACACATTGATCCGGACAATGCCTGGAGCGATGCCAAGCAGCAAGTCACGCCATTTGATCTCAAGGAGAAGATTTTGTCCAGACTCGTCATGCGTGATCCAGGATCTGATGATCAAGAGTTTAAGGCCAATATTGAGGATTTGCGTACGCGTATCGACAGCATAGATAAGGAGCTGATCACGATGCTGGCCAACCGCATGAAGATCTCAGAAGAGATTGGTCGCTATAAGAGCCAGAACAACATTGCGATTCTCCAGGCAGATCGATGGAATGAAATCATCGATAAGTCCATGCACCAGGCTGGACCGCTCGGCTTGAGTGAGGAGTTTATTGGTCGGTTCTTAAAAGCCGTACATCAAGAGTCTATCAATCATCAAAAAGCGGTCATGAAACCGATCAAAACAACTGAAAGTGCCTAGTGCTATAATCAGTGTAATAAGGCGCGTTTTCGTATTGTCAGATTTTTGATATGTAGCATTTTATCGGGTATAACCCGTTTATTTCCTGTGGTTTATACATTGGAAGAAGGTTTATATACTTTTTTTGCTTGCGAGTTCATTTTCTGCGGAAAAAGCATCATCTTAGCCCTCACGGACCGATTTGATTTTTAGACCAAGGAGATACTTACGATGTTATTATTGGGAATTACCACAGTGTCCTTTTTATTAGGGGCAGTCATTATTTCAGGAACCAGGCAGATATCTACCCGGAAAAGATTTTATTGAGACCGGATGCTAGAACCTTTCTGGCTTAGTCTCATTACACTATGCAGACCACCGGCAAGCCAGGGAGATGAAGTTACTAGCTCGCGCAGATATACCGACCCGATGGGGTGATTTTGAGGTCCTGACATTTGGGACGGATGATGCAGATCCCAATCCACATTTAGCTATTCTTAATTTAAAACCTGACCATCGCAGCGATGTGCTCTTGCGTATTCACTCCGAATGCATGACGGGCGATCTTTTTGGTTCGGCGCGATGTGATTGTGGCGCACAGTTTGACAAGTCCCTCCAGCAAATCAAAATGCAAGGAGGTTTGCTCATCTATTTACGCCAAGAGGGCAGAGGTATTGGTCTGACCAAGAAGCTGCAGGCCTATCAGCTGCAAGACAAAGGACTCAATACCATCGAAGCCAACATAGAGCTGGGTCACGCTCCAGATGAACGCAGTTACCAGATTGCCTTAGATATTCTGAAAGAATTGGGCATCACCTCGATACGACTGCTCACCAATAATCCAGATAAGATTCGAGCCATTGAGGAATCAGATGTTGAGTTGATAGAACGAGTACCGCTGGTGATTCCTCCGACTACGCAGAGTTCCAACTATCTCCTTACGAAAAAGGATGAGATGGGGCATTTGTTGGGATAGCGGGAGCTGTGAGCTATGAGCCTTCAGCTGTGAGGCTACTTGTGACTCACAAATGGAGAATGATATTTCCAGACGGTCGCTGCGTTCTTTGTTTGGGGGTCCTATAGATCAATTAATAACGACTGGCTGATAGCTCACAACTGACGGCTCCGAGCTGATTCACGTGAATAGGAGGGGTTCTGATTAATAGCTGTGAGCTTTGAGCCTTCAGCTGTGAGGCTACTTATGACTCACAAATGCAGAGTGATATTTCCAGACGGTCGCTGCGTTCTTTATTTGGTGGTCCTATAGATCAATTAATAACGACTGGCTGATAGCTGATAGCTCACAACTGACGGCTCCGAGCTGATTCACATGAATAGTAATGGTTCTGATTAATAGCTGTGAGCTATGAGCCTTCAGCTGTGAGCTGGCTTGTAACTCGCAAATGCAGAGTGTATTTGTTAATTCCCGTTGAAAATTGACCCCTTTTCCCAGTCAAAATTGACCCCCCAAAAGATAACTAAAGTTCGATTTGTTCATAGATTTTGTTGATAAATATTGGTGCTTTCAGTGGTGATTATATAATTTGGATGGAGGGAA
>CAJQNM010000272.1 GCA_905479665.1 uncultured Saprospiraceae bacterium | reverse complement strand
CAGGAGGGAGTGATTGATGCAGCCATCTGGATGGGGTACCCCTGGGCAGATGAGCCTCGCAATCACGGGGTGGTGATGGCAGTTGGCGATGACAAAAATCAAGTGGGCCAAGCCGCTGAAAAATTGGCGCAAGCCTTTTGGCAGGCCAGGGATCAATTTGAGTTTGTGGCTGCGACCACGACACTTGAGAAGAGCATCGAGCAGGCATTGACAAGCACCGAAAAGCCATTTTTCATTAGTGATATGGGAGACAATCCTACCGCCGGTGGTGCAGGTGATGTCACTTGGACTCTCGAGAAAATAATAAATAATCCAAAACTAAATTCGAAAAACGCCCCCAATATTATTTATGCATCTATCCCGGGCCCAAAACTAATTTCAGCCGCCCTGGCAGTTGGAGTGGGGGGAGAGGTCTCGGAATATGTCGGTGCCGAAATCGATGATCGCTATGCACCTCCGATAAAATTAACGGGCGTTGTGGAGGCAATTGTGGAAGGCGATAGAAATGCCGAAGTGGAAGTAGTGGTGCGGATTAATAATTGCCGCATCATTGTGACCAAGAAGCGAAAGCCCTATCACTATGAAAAGGATTTCACCGAACTCGGGTTGGATTTACGAGCGACCGAAATTGTTTTCGTCAAAATCGGGTACCTGGTACCTGAGTTATTTGAGATCCAGAAGGGCTGGCTTATGGCACTCACGCCTGGGGGCGTAGATCAAGATCTGGTCAGATTGCCTTACCAGAGAATTCAGAGACCTATGTTTCCGCTAGATCCTTTTGCAGCGGAGCCAGACCTTAGTACTCAATGGATTGCGACGATGAAATAAAGGCAAGATGGCAGTAAATGATAACTCCATAAGTCTAAATAAATTTATCAGCAGCACCGGTCGCTGCTCACGAAGAGAAGCTGATCGCCTTATCTTAGCTGGGCGTGTCACACTCAATGGAAAACCCACCAAGCCAGGTAATCGTGTTCGTAGCAATGATAGGGTCGAGGTTGATGGAGAAATTATCGGCTCACAGGGGACTCCCGAGACGCTCTATCTGGCATTTAATAAACCTGTCGGGATTGTCTGTACGACTGATCAGAGCGAATCAAAAAATATTATTAAATACATCGGTCACCACGAGCGACTTTTCCCAATCGGGAGGTTGGATAAAGATTCGGAAGGACTTATATTTCTCACCAATGACGGTGACATCGTCAATAAAATACTGCGCGCCGGTAATGCCCATGAGAAAGAATATGTGGTCACCATCAGACCACGCATTACTCCCTCCTTTCTTGGCGCCATGCGAAAGGGTGTCCCTATTCTTGGCACCAAGACGAAAGAGTGCCGAGTAGAAAAAATAGATGACTATACTTTTCGGATTTTCCTCATCCAGGGATTAAATCGGCAGATACGCCGCATGTGCGAACACCTGGGATATCAGGTGAGTAATCTGAGACGCACGCGCATTATGCATGTGCAATTGGGTAAGATGAAGATAGGTCAATGGCGTAATCTCACCAAGGTAGAAATGGCTGAAATGCATGATGCTTTGGCCACTTCTCGAAAAACCGAACCTGCAAAGAGAAGTGGAAAGAAGTCTTCAAAGCATCGGCGTAATCAGTAAATAGCCAGTGCTCGGGATCCTAAGGGACAGCGTCTTGGCCAGGTTGGGACGTTTAGATAGCACCAACTGCGTCCTAATGACTAAATACAACCTTTTACTCGCCACCTGCTGGATAGCAATACTGGTCATGCAATGCGAGCAACCACCCACTCAGGCAACAGTAGATCTTAAAAACAGTCCGAACCAAGCGGAGCTTTTTGCCCCCGATCTGATTAGCACCGGCCTATACGAGCGAGATCTGGCAATTGGCCCGGACGGAAGTGAATTAATTTACACACTCGGTACAAACACCGGCATCCGCAATCTGATCATCATGCGTGAGCAAGGGGGGGCATGGGCCCAGGAAGTCATGCCATTTTCCGGCGCGCATCAAGACATTGAGCCTTTCTACAGCCCCGAGGGTCAAGTACTATATTTCGCTTCAGATCGACCGATGCCCCAAGACACTATGCGTTCCGACTACAATATCTGGAAGGTGGCGCGATCAGGAACAGGTTGGGCTGATCCCGAAGCACTTAGTAATCTCATCAATACCCCAGCGCATGAATTTTTTCCAGCAGTGACCGATCAAGGCCATGTATATTTTACCGCCAGCCGAGAGGATGGCATGGGTGGGGAAGATATTTTAGTGAGTCGTCTGGTGAATGGCGAATATCAGACTCCCGAAGCACTCGACAGTAATGTGAACTCAGCGCTTGATGAATTTAATGCTTTTGTGAGTGCAGACGATCGCTTCATCGTATTTAGTTCGTACGGGAGACTCGATGGATTGGGTGGCGGTGATTTGTACTGGTCCGAACGAGGGCCAGATGGCCAGTGGAGTGTGGCTCAGCATTTTGGCCCAGCGATAAATACGAGCAGACTGGAATACTGTCCTTTCGTCGACTTCAATAATGGCAATCTATATTTTACCAGCAATCGTATCGCTGAAGGAAAACCGATTATGGCCACTGTTGAAGATTTCCATAAAGTGGCCCATTCCCCTCAAAATGGATTTGGCGATATCTATCGGATTGCGTGGGACAAGGCTAGGCTGTGATCTAAAGACCTTCAATCAATCTCAATTTTCAAGTCTCTGCCCAGTCCAGCTTCAATGATTTTCTTTAGAGTCAGAAGCTCGATGTCAGATTTATTATTTTCCAATCTAGAGATATAGTGCTTGCTTGTCCCGCTTTTTCTGGCCAATTCATCCTGAGTCAGTCCTGCCTTCTTTCGTTCTGCTCTGATCATTTGACCGATTTCCAAGGATCTTGATTCATCTGGTTCACTATTCTCGTATAGGACGATCGGATCCAGATCAAAATAATAAAATTGCTCTTTGCCATCAATATCCTTTCCTGAAGTGCCCACATTCTTCCATCCTATCGTGTTTTCAATCACTTCAATCTGTCTGAATTCTTCGAGGTTCTTGAGGAGTATTGATGCAGGATGGCCTTTCCTCCGTTTCTGGGCTTTAAAAAACTTCTCGAAGTCTATGAGGCGGGACTCTCCATTGCTGAATATGCATGATACCAAATAACCTCTTACTCTGTTGATCTTTAGAATTCTTGGTATTTTTCGCAGTCCTTTCATAGCTTGTTCTCAGGATTGAAATCGTTCCACTTTACGATGAGGAATTCTTTGTTAGTATGCGCCCAGATCATTAGTTTTCTCTTTTGCCTGCTAGGAATTTCACCTCTTAAGGTTTCCAAGTCTTGAATTGTTATCAGCTCTTCAAATTCATTGTAGATTGCGTGAAAATGAGGAGGGCTGTGATCATAGTAAAAAATCAAGATCTTGATGGAATCAAGAATGTAAATGGTTGGCATGTTAGAAGGTTTCTGCAGTCAAAGATATCAAATGTTGCTTATTTAGTCAACTATTTGCATTGCAATTACCACTAACCATGGATAAATTCTTCAAGCTTACTGAAAATGGTACGACCATACGTACCGAGATACTCGCCGGGGTCACGACCTTCCTCACGATGTCGTACATCCTCTTTGTCAATCCGTCGGTGCTGTCGCAGACAGGGATGGATCTGGAAGCTGTGCTTATTGCCACCGCGCTTTCTGCCGCGATTGGTACGCTGCTCATCGGCCTCCTGGCAAATTATCCCTTTGCGCAGGCTCCTGGCATGGGGCTCAATGCCTTCTTTACCTTTACCGTTGTATTCGGATTGGGGTACACCTGGCAGCAGGGTCTGGCGATCGTCTTTTTGTCGGGCATCCTCTTTCTCATTTTGACGGTCACCGGACTGCGGGCTATGATTATCGAGGCGATTCCCAAGAATCTGAAATTTGCGATCGCGCCGGGCATCGGATTGTTTATTGCCTTGATCGGATTGAACAATGCAGGATTAATTCAGGTGAACCAGGGGCCGATCATTAGTATAATATTGGATAGTGATCCGCTGATCAAGGATGATTTAATCAATAAGATCAGCAATGCACCCTCGCAGATAATTCAATTTGGAAAATTGAGCAATCCGGCGGTTCTCCTTGCAGCACTGAGTATGCTTATACTGACGGTGTTCATGGTGTACAAAGTAAAGGGAGCGATGATTTGGTCCGTTTTGCTCACGACGATCATCGGTATTCCAATGGGAGTCACCCAAATACCTGATTCATATGATGTGAGCGCGCTCTCGCTTGCACCAACGGCCTTTCAGATGGATTTTGGTGGATTGTTTTCTGTGGGGCCAGGCGAATCGTTTGCTTCTGTTTTGCTGACGGTATTTCTGGTCATCATGAGCTTTACCCTGGTGGATTTGCTGGACACGCTGGGTACGTTGTTAGGTACGGCAAGCAAGGGAGATATGCTCGATGAGGAAGGAAATCTGCCGCGTATGAATAAGGCACTTTTTGCCGATGCGACAGCCACAACGGTTGGTGCGGTATTAGGCACTTCATCTGTGACAACCTACATTGAGAGTTCTGCTGGGATCGTCGAAGGTGGACGCACAGGGCTGGCTGCGATAACCACCGCGATACTCTTTCTTCTCGGTATATTTCTCGCACCGATCGCTGGTGTCGTTCCAGTAGCTGCTACATCACCCATCTTAATTATGGTGGGATTGTTGATGATGGATGGAGTTCGAAAATTGGATTTCTCGAGTATGGAAGCCATGATTCCCGCTTTTGTGATGATCATTCTCATGCCATTTACGTACAGCATTGCAAATGGAATTGCCTTTGGTCTTTTATTCTATGTCTTCATAGAAATACTTCGGGGGCGCGGAAGAAGCATTCATCCTATTCTGGTCATTCTGGTCATCTTGTTTCTCTTGAAATATATCGCAATTTGAGTGTGTCGGTATTTCCTGAGGAGAATGAGCCTAGAATTGAGGCCCTGCTCCAACAGATGTCCTTGGACGAAAAAATTGGTCAGCTCAATCAATATGCATTGAGAGAGGAGCACACCGGTCCGCTCGGTAAGAAGGGTCAAGTAGCCAAACGGATGAAGCTGGTCGCTGAAGGTAAAATTGGGTCGGTGTTAAATCTGACGGGTGCAAAAGCCATTCGAGAGGTACAACAAATAGCCGTAAAGCAGACTCGCCTCGGCATACCGCTCCTTTTTGCCTATGATGTAATTCATGGATACGAAACCATGTTTCCCGTTCCTCTGGGAGAGTCAGCCAGTTGGGACCTCACCGCAATCGAAAAGTCATCTCGTATCTCCGCCATTGAAGCAGCTGCTGCCGGACTGCACTGGACATTTGCACCGATGGTTGATGTCACACGCGATGCCCGTTGGGGCCGGGTGATGGAGGGTGCCGGTGAAGACCCCTACTTGGGAGCCCAGGTTGCCTGGGCACGGGTGAGAGGGTTTCAAGGAGATAATCTTGCGGACATAAATGCGCTCGCTGCATGCGCCAAACATTTTGCTGGATATGGATTTTCCGAAAGTGGAAAAGACTACAATGCCGTCGATCTCAGTCGACACACCTTGCAGAATGTGGTACTGCCTCCATTTCGAGCGGCATTAGAAGCGGGCGTGGCCACGTTCATGAATGGATTCAATACGTTGGGTGGAGTACCCGTCACAGCAGATGCCTATTTGCAACGTGACCTGCTCAAGGGATCCTGGAAATTTGCTGGACCGGTCGTTTCAGACTGGAACTCAATCGGTGAAATCATCACCCATGGGGCAGCATCCGACAAAATGGAGGCTGCCTTGCTCGCCATGACGGCCGGCAGTGACATAGATATGGAGAGCGATGCCTATCTGGATCATTTACAAAGCCTGGTGGAGGATGGTTCGCTCGATGAAAAATCAATTGATGACGCGGTCAGTCGGGTGCTGCGCTTAAAATTTGCCTTGGGGTTGTTTGACGATCCATATCTCCGTAGTAGTTCCGAGCGGGAGAAATCAATCATTGGTGCGGCAAGACATCATGAGCATGCGCGCGAGGTAGCTCGTAAATCACTGGTACTGCTCAGGAATGAAAATGATTTATTGCCACTGCAAAAGGATCAAAAAATTGCTTTGATTGGACCCCTGGCTGCGGACAAGGATACTCCCCTGGGAAATTGGCGCGCCAGAGCAAAATCAAATTCTGCTATATCGGTGCAGGAGGGATTGAGCGCGTATTTTGATGACGATCTCGATTATTCGATCGGTTGTCAAATTGTTGAATCATCATTTGATTTTGCCAAGAAAATAGAATTTGCTGAGGAAGACAAAACTCATTTTGCCGCAGCACTACAAATAGCTCGAGAAGCAGATATCGTGGTAGCAGTGATGGGTGAAACAGCCAACATGTCTGGCGAAGGGCGCAGCCGAGCGGACATTGGTCTGCCGGGATTGCAGCAGGAGCTTTTGCGGGAAATCTGCCAGGTAAACGACCGAGTGGTATTGGTGCTCATGACGGGTCGACCACTTGCACTTGCCTGGGAGGCAGAAAATATTCCGGCTATTTTGTTGGCCTGGCACGCTGGGTCTCAGGCGGGTCACGCGATCACTGATGTGCTCATGGGAGCCTATTGTCCTTCGGGAAAATTACCCATGAGTTTTCCGCGCAGTGTCGGTCAATTGCCGATGTATTACAATCACCTCAGTACCGGCAGGCCGACGGCTGCCCCCGGATTGGTCTTTTATCAGCATCACAATGATGTAGATCGGAGACCGCTGTATCCATTTGGCCATGGTCTGAGTTATACCTCATTTCGATTTGAAAACCTTAAGTTGGAAAAGGAGGAGTACTACTTTGGAGATTCGATACGTGTTACGGTTGAACTTAAAAATATTGGGGCAACAAAAGGGGAGGAAGTTGTTCAGTTGTATTTGCAGGATCTGGTTGCCATGCCCGCTCGGCCCGTACTGGAATTAAAGGGTTTTCAAAAAATTGAATTGGCACAGGGAGAATCCCGCATCGTCAGTTTTCAATGGGAGACAACGGATCTTGGATATTGGACAGCCGAGGGTGAGTGGAAAATTGAAGCTGGTATGTTCAGGGTTTTTGTGGGTGGTAGTTCAGAGCACCTCCTAGAGAGTAATTTTATTTTAAATGAAAAAGATGAATACTAATTCATTATCCACTCGAGGGCAATCAGCGGCACAAACAATCATGCGTGTTGATTACGAGCATTGGACTGAGGCCCAAGAAAACCTATATCATCCTGGGCATAATCCCACCGGAGTATTTCCGCTCAATGTGGCTGAAAATAAATTATGCTGGCCAGAACTTCGAAAAGAAATCGAAGCAGCCGCAAAAAATAGCATTCCGGATTGGGTAGCTGGATACACATCACCGCGAGCGCATCCGGATTTTTGCGCAGCAGTTGCTGCCTTTCTATCCAAGCATCTCTTTCATATAAAAATGGAAGGCGAACAACTAGCCTTTTCTCCTGGAGCGACGGGAGTCATCGAGATGACTTCATTTCTACTGGCCGACCAAGGTGATGTCGCCGCCATTCCAGCTCCCTGTTATCCGGTGTACAAGAATGACATTGGCAACATGTCGGGAGTGGAGCGCTACGACATTGTGACGCATCACGACATGGATCAATTGCACGACGGCCCCCTGCTCAGAACAGCACATTTGGAGGATGCCAAAAATACCATCGAATCTTCAGGCAAGAATTTGCGCATGTTAATTCTTACCACTCCCGACAATCCTACTGGTGGCATGTACAGTGAGGCGCAGCTCAATGCCTATGCAGATTGGTGTCAGGGCAACGGGGTCCACATGATTGTTAACGAAATTTATGGTCTTTCCCGAATCGATACTTCGCATCCGGATATAGCCAAAGATTATCAATCCGATCCTCACTTTGTGTCGTTTGCAAAGATCATGCACGAGCGCAAGAGCGATTACCTACATATGTGGTATGCATTTTCCAAGGATTTCGGTATTTCGGGTTTTCGGGTAGGCTTGTTATACAGCCAAAATCAAGAACTGCTGACAGGGTATGAAAATATCAATCTGTCCCATTCGATTTCCAATCATACCCAATGGGTGTTGATGCAAGTATTGAGTAAGGATCAATTTATTTCAAATTATATCGCACTCAATCAGAAGCGTCTTACCGAATCATATGCTATTGTGGTTAAGACACTACGCGAATTAAATATTCCGTACGTGCCAGCTCGTGGCAGTCTCTTTGTATGGTTGGATCTTTCTAAATATTTTGTGGCAATCACCCCTGATGCTGAAAATAACTTGTGGCTAGAGGTGTATAAGAGCACCGGCATCTTGCTGACACCTGGCCAGGGTTTTGGTCATACCAAGCGAGGACATTTTCGCATGGTTTATCCTTATGTACCTGCAAATGACCTTAAGGTGGCAATGAACCGATTAAAGGTATTTATCGATTCAAAAGGCAATTGAGTATCTTGATGCTTGTATGGTAGCCTACGATGTCATCGATCCCGATAAAGATCAACAGGTTTGCGAAACGGTGAGAAGCCTCATCCCGGAGGCGGATATTATTTATGTGTATGGCTCGTACAACTCGGCATATGAAACAGCTGAAAGTGATATTGATATAGCCATCTATGCCATCGAGGCAATCCCACCAAAGACACTCTGGGATTATCGAATAGAACTCATGCGATAGCTGCGTCGGGATCATGTAGATCTCGTTGATCTGCGAGCAGTGGGAATAGTGTTGCAGTATCAGGTTGTCACTACAGGCCGCCGCTTGTGGGTGCGTGATTTTGAAGCTGCCGAGCACCAGGAAGATAGGATCTGGCAACTCTACCTGACTTTTCAAGACGATTTTAAGCATCTCTGGGCAGATATTAAGAAAAGAGGAAGTGTCTATGGATAGTGTAATTGTACAGAAGTCTGCATCGATTGAGCGTTGTTTGAAACGCATTGAGCAAGATTACGGGGCGGACTTCACTGTTGATCTTACTAAACAAGATGCGGTTATTCTGCATTTGCAACGCGCTTGTCAGCTAGCAATTGACATGGCTGGTCATATTGTTCGGGTGAAAAAATTGGGTGCTCCAGACAGCTTTGCGGGCTCTTTTAAACTCTTACAGAAAGCAGAAGTAATTCCTGAATCGCTCACCAATAGGATGGAAAGTATGATCGGGTTTCGGAATATTGCCATTCATGAATATCAGGAGTTCAACCTAGCAATTATTGAAGGAATAATAAAGAATCGGCTGGGGGACTTTAAAGAATTTGTAGCATTAGTCCTGCGATCGGCTTAAGAATCAGATCCAATTTGCTGATGCTAGACAAAGAGCAAAAGTAGGGTTAGCACGATACCCGCTGCGACAAAGTACAGCCCCTTTCTAAAAATGTCACTGCCAGGCATAAACATCCAAAACGAGGAAATCACAAAAAACAACAGCGCTGTCCCGAAAAAGATATTGAGAAAATAGAGTGGATCATTGGTATTTGCTTTGTGCAGGTGAGTCATTCTGTCTAGTACATAAGGAAGTTCTTTTTTTGTGTATTTAGCCAATCCTGTTTCGCTATTGTAGGTTCCGTTCTTAAAGTAATAGATACCTTCTTGTTGCCGCTCCACCTTGAGTTTGTTCATATGCAGTGCACGACCCAATTCTGAGGCAGTGATCTTTGCTGAAATAGTCTCTTCGATGGTCACCTCCTTTTTGAGGAAGTCTGTATTGCGAAAGACCAGGACGATACCACTCATGGCGTACATGGCCATGATTCCCGCTAGAAAAAAGCCGAGGTAGCGATGTATGATACGCATTTTTTTGTGTGCGGGTTTGTTTGGCATGGGAGCTAAAGGTATCAAT
>CAJQNM010000271.1 GCA_905479665.1 uncultured Saprospiraceae bacterium | reverse complement strand
GTTCACTACGGTCGAGATGGGAAGGGGGTGAGGCATGCCGCTCCGTAACTCCAGATTAGGAACATCTGATGTATCATCATGCATTTGATTGTGCCCAAGAGCCTATGGAAATGTCGAGTCTCTGTGCCGACGGGTGTGGAGGTATGGGAAGGGTGCGGGGAGAGTCACCGACAAATCTATTTCCACCAACTTTCCCATCCCGACCGCAGCGAAGCGGAGTGGAGGGATCTATTGATTTGGTCACGGCTTGCTTCCAGAAAACCTGAATTGATTTGGGCCTCGAAGATTCCAATCCAATAGTTCTCCCACCAAAGGTCGGCAAGCTCCACTCCGCTCACCCTATCGGGTTCACTACGGTCGAGATGGGAAGGGGGTGAGGCATGCCGCTCCGTAACTCCAGATTAGGAACATCTGATGTATCATCATGCATTTGATTGTGCCCAAGAGCCTATGGAAATGTCGAGACTCTGTGCCGACCGGAGTGGAGGTATGGGAAGGGTGCGGGGAGAGTCACCGACAAATCTATTTCCACCAACTTTCCCATCCCGACCGCAGCGAAGAGGAGTGGAGGGATCTATTGATTTGGTCACGGCTTGCTTCCAGAAAACCTGAATTGATTTGGGCCTCGAAGATTCCTAATCAATAGTTCGCTTCGGTCGAGACTCTGTCCCGACCGGTTTGGGGCCTGCCGGCCTCTGGCTGCCTCTGGCGGGAATCTAGGGTGTGGTAGCCTGAATTCACTAATATTGATGCAGAAACTTAGCTCAATGAACAGCCAATAATCCCTATGAGACGATTAAAATTTAATTACTCCATAATTTTATTATTCACTTGTGTGATCTCAATACTCGTCGGTTGTGATGACGGATCAGCCGCAGATTCTACCAAAAGGCCAAACATCCCATTCATCATGTCGGATGACCATACTTCGCAGGCGTGGGGTATTTATGGAGGAGTGCTGGCTGACTATGTCCGCAATAAACATATCCAGCGGTTGGCAAATGAAGGGATGGTCCTCGACAATGTATTTTGTACAAACTCTATTTGCGTGCCAAGTCGAGCATCTATTCTGACGGGACAGTACAGCCATAAAAATGGAGTGTACACCCTGAGTGATTCCTTGCACACAGGTACTCCTACCATTGCCGGAGCGCTACAGAAAACGGGTTATGAGACGGCCATCATTGGCAAGTGGCATCTCAAGGCGCAGCCGGGTGGTTTTGATCACTGGGAGGTTTTGCCAGGGCAAGGGAGATATTATGATCCGATTTTGCGCACACGTGACAATTGGAGCGAGGGCGGCAAGACCTACGACGGGTTTTCGGCAGATGTGATCACTGATTTGTCACTAGAGTGGCTCAAGGATCGAGACTCTGAAGAGCCATTTTTCCTGATGACTCACTTTAAGGCGACCCATGAGCCGTTTGACTATCCCGAACGATTGGAGCACGCATATGATGACGTGGAATTTCCAGAACCGGAATCGCTCTATGACTTTTCGCCGGAAACCAACGGCCGAACTTTTCTCGGGCAAAAACTCTGGATACTTGGTGAGCGGTGGGTGCGTGCCTCTCAAAACAAGGAATATCAGCGCTACCCCGGTTTGCCTTTTGATCTGGATGGCCTTGATAGCATTGCGGCACGCAAAAAGATATACCAAAAATTCGTGAGAGATTTTCTACGGTCTGGAGCAGCGATCGACGAAAATATTGGAAGGTTACTTGACCATCTAGATGAAGCCGGACTGGCAGAAAACACGGTCGTTATTTATACGGCCGATCAAGGATATTTTCTGGGCGAGCACGGTATGTTTGATAAGCGCATGATGTATGAAGAGGCCTTGCGCATGCCTTTTGTGATTCGCTATCCTCTTGAAATCCAGGCAGGCACTAGAGCAGATGATATGGTATTGAATATCGATTTTCCTGCCTTGTTTGCCGACTATGCAGGAATTGCAAAACCTGATTTTGTCGATGGCAGCAGCTTTCGAAAAAATCTCCAAGGAGAAACAGACTCAGACTGGCGCAATGAAATGTACTATCGATATTGGCTGCATCGCGCCGAGCGGCCCGCACATTTCGGTGTCCGAACGGATCGCTATAAGTTGATTTATTTTTATGGACAACCACTGAGTGCGACTGGTGCCATGACGAGCACGACAGAGCCGGGTTGGGAATTTTACGACTTAATCAAAGATCCCGATGAGTTACGCAATGCCTACGATGATCCGAGTTATAGAGGCACAATTGATGCACTGACGGAGACGCTCGTGCGCATGCGTGAGGAGTGGTCAGATACAGATTCTGAAAATCAGACCATGCAGGAGGTATTGCCTGAAGCGTTAAGAGCAGTAAAGTGAATGCCTAGGTTTTATTATATTCCAGAAATAGAAAAGTAGACAATGAAAGTATTTTATTTTATGGAACGCCTAACAACTCCATTTGGAAATAATAACAAGTTATTAACCAAATTAGGGTTCTTAGGGATTCCCTTTATCGCGATTCTCTTTTTTTGCGGATGCTCGACATCTCCCGAAAAGTCAAATGAAGTCGCGAAATCTCAAGTGTCAGATATGTACGATCCGGAAAAAAGACTTGTTGAATTGGGGATAGAACTGCCCGAGGCATCATCTCCTGTTGCCAACTACGTCAATGCTGTGGTCACCGAAGGCAAAGTCCTATTTCTTTCAGGAAAGGGACCCAAACAAGTGGATGGCACATACATTACCGGAAAGGTTGGTGAAAATCTGAGCGTCGAAGAAGGGTATGCAGCAGCGCGACTCACTGCCATAAATCAATTGGCCGCGATGAAGGCAGAGCTGGGTAATTTGAATAGAGTCAAGCGCATTGTCAAGGTATTGGGCATGGTGAATTGTGCGCCTGACTTTGGCAATCAACCCGAGGTCATCAACGGCTTTTCAGATTTGATGGTGGAAGTGTTTGGCGATCGTGGCAAGCACGCACGCTCTGCCGTAGGCATGGGGTCTCTGCCTCGTGGCATCGCTGTCGAAATCGAAGTGATTGTAGAAATAGAGTAGACGATGAGGCTGGAGCGGATATGCGCGGTCCTCTATCTGGCAGCGAATCTGGGCCTTTCATCTTTCTCTCAAAATATCCTGCAAACGGATGTCTTGATCTTGGGCGGTGGTACCGGCGGCACCGCCGCTGGATTGTCGGCAGCTCGTATGGGAGCAGATGTGCTTTTGGTCGAACCGACGCCCTGGCTCGGAGGCATGCTGACTTCTGCCGGCGTAAGTGCAATAGACGGGAACCACTTTATGCCAGCAGGTATTTGGGGTGAATTTCGGGAAGGCCTCCGCGCTCACTATGGAGGGGCAGATTCTTTATTGACTGGCTGGGTGAGTCTCACCCAGTTTGAGCCGCACGTCGGCGCCCAGGTGCTGGCGAAAATGGCAGCTGAAGAATCAACGCTCGATGTGAGATTAAAATCCAATTGGGAATTAGCGAAGTTGTCGTATCAGGATGAACGTTGGGCAGTTTCCATTTCTACACCGGAAGGAACCTTGCAAGTAGAAGCGAAAATCCTTGTCGATGGAACAGACCTCGGGGATGTAGCTGCCTCGGTAGGTTGTCACTTTACCTACGGCATGGATGCAGCAGTACTAACCGGTGAATCCATGGCTCCTTCTGAAGGCAACACGATTATTCAGGACTTCACCTATACCGCAATTGTGAAAGACTACGGTAGACGGGGAGCACATCAACTGGCGAAACCGAAAAACTACGATCCGACGATATTTCTTTGTGCATGTGATTCCCTTTGCCATGATGCAGAAATGCAGGTGCATCCTTGTGAGACGATGCTCAATTATGCGCAATTGCCAAATAATAAATATTTGATTAACTGGCCATTGCAAGGCAATGACTATTACGCAGATCTCGTCGTCGCGACGGAGCAAGAGCGTGAGCAATATTATACCGAAGCAAAACTAAAAACTCTGCAGTTTATATATTTTATTCAGAATGAATTAGGCTATACAAATTTAGGTTTGGCAGATGACGAATATGTCACGGAAGATCTCCTGCCATACATGCCCTACCACCGTGAAGGGCGAAGAATAAAAGGTGAGGTCTTCATGACTGTAAATGAAATACTGCAACCCTATCAGAATAATTTGTATCGAACCGGAATTGCGGTGGGCGACTATCCCATCGATCACCATCATGCAGAAAATGAGGATGCCCCCGAGATTGATTTTCCCATGGTGCCCTCTTTCTCGATTCCACTAGGGTCGATCATTCCAGTAGATCACGATGCCTTGTTGATGGCCGACAAGGCCCTCTCCGTATCCAATATTGCGAATGGTTCGACCAGGCTGCAACCGGTTATTCTGCAGATTGGACAAGTGGCTGGAATCACGGCGGCGATGGCGGCGAAGACAGGGCTGGCTCCTGCTGCATTGCCTGTACGCGAGATCCAGCAAAATCTTCTGGAGCAAAAGGGCTACCTCATTCCATCATACGACATTTCCCCAGTGCATCCTCAATTTGCGGCACTGCAAAGGATGGGGGCCTGTGGTGTCTTGCGTGGCAAGGGTGAGCCCTATAAATGGGCAAACCGTACCTGGTTCTATCCCGATTCTACCATGACTTTGACTAGACTGATTGGTAACATCAATGATTTTTCGGGACAAGAAATACGTATTGAAGGGGAGGGTGAGGTAACTGGAGAAGTGCTGATCAAAATAATAAATCAGTGGCAGGGAGCCGAAAATGATGTAGCGGCTCGTAAAGCGGTGGTCGACATGTTGGGCCCAGGGACAGCGTTGCAATCTGCCCTACCAAGATCCGCGATCGCCTTAGTCCTGGATGCTGTGATGGATCCTTTTCGTGAACTTCCGATCGATTTACAAGGCGACTTGCAACCAAGAAAATCACCCAGGCACTAAAATACAGGGAATCACATTATGGACACTATTTTTGCCTTGTTGCAAGAGGGAGGGATTTAATCACAATATGCCAGCTCCTGATCACAAGATATTGCTAAGCTTGTCGAGAGATTCGTTTATGTTTTTTAGAAAGATTCGTTTTGCCACTAGTCGTAAAATCAATTTCTTAAAGATGGATTTCGCCTCCCAATAGATCTCTACTTTTAATTTTGATTCTTCCTCGGAAATAGCCGTAATGTTGAAGAATTGGTACATTCGATCTACTGGTGGTGGACTCGTGGTTTCTTCCCCGTAGACAAGATCTCCATGTTCGTTTATTTTAGTCTTTACTTTAAAATCTAAGTGCTGATCACCCACGACGCACATATGTGATGTACCTGCACGTGTGACTTCATTCGTATTATAGTGAATTTCATCTGCTCCAGCGGCCCATAGATGCCTGTATTTATAATTTGTGATTCTTTCGAGAAGTCTAGCCGCATTTACGGGATAATTACGCTCCAAAATAAGATTAGGTGCTCTATCAAGCGTCACGGTATGCCCCTCTTGATGTGGTTTTAAGCGTAGTTTATCCACGGCAATTTCAGAAAATAGATAATAGACGTCTTTATCGTCGTAGGTGTCTACGCCTTGTCGAAAGTGAAATAGTGAGCTTTCATAGTCGGCAGATAGTTTTATTTCGGAAGCGAGGTCTTTACTGACCAGTACATAATTATCGCTATCGATTGAATTTTTAAGTAAACGATGCGCTTGAATGACGGCTTCACCGAAGGGTTTTCGATTGTTTTGAACTTCCAGAAATTGCAACGTTCCAGAATGTGCTACAATTTTAAGTTCTAGATCAATAGCACTTGAGCAGGCACGACAGGGGCAGATTCTGTTCTCTTTGAGTAATTTAAGAT
>CAJQNM010000270.1 GCA_905479665.1 uncultured Saprospiraceae bacterium | reverse complement strand
TAGCTCAATCCCGATATTTGCTTGGGCCTGTCCGGTGGCCGCGCCGATATGAGGCGAGACCGAAATGCGTGGGTGATTGATTAATGCACTGCGCGGCTCGGGTTCGCCAACAAAAACATCTAGTCCAGCTCCTCCCACTTTTCCAGATGCTAGCGCAGAGATCAGCGCATCCTCATCAATGATTCCTCCCCGGGATGCATTGATCAAGATGACACCATCTTTCATTTTTGCCATTTCAGCTTCTCCAAGGACAGGCTTGTCGGAGCTGGGCACGTGCAGCGTTATCACATCCGCTTCCGCCAGCACGGCATCCATATCGACCGTTTGCAAGGTAGCCGAGAGGGAAGATCCGTGCTCGAGATCGAGCGAGATTGTTGCCTCTTTCACAAATGGATCGGTCGGCAGAATTTTCATACCCATGCCCAGTGCCATGAGAGCAGTCTGCTGGCCAATGCGACCAAAACCAATCACGCCCAATGTTTTTCCTTTTAGTTCTATACCAGCAGAGTAGTTTTTCTTCAATCCTTTGAAATCGGTATTGCCTTGAGTTGGCATTTCACGATTTGATAGATGCAAGAAGCGGCTCAGATTGAGCGCATGCCCCAGTGCTAGCTCGGCTACTGATCGAGAAGATGCGGCAGGAGTATTGTACACCTCCACGCCCTTACTCTTGGCATGATCGACGTCGATATTATCAAGGCCCACACCCCCTCTGCCGATGATTTTCAGATTTGGGCAGGCATCGATCAGCGGTTGCCGAATCTTGGTCGCACTTCGCACCAGTACTACGTCGTAGAGGTTTAATTGCTCCATCAGGTCTTCTTGAGCAATCTTGGTCGTTTCTACCGAAAAACCTGCAGCTTCCAGCTTGGTAATTCCGGCTGGATGCAATCCGTCATTTGCTAATATTCGTTTCATAATCTCACGTCAACATTTGCTGCCGCAAAGGAAACAATTTTTGTCTTATCAACCGCCTGTTTGCACCTCTTGACAGTCTGCAAGTTCTTTTTCCAATCGCTCCATCTCCCGTTTGAAATATTTCACGTCTTTTTCGAGCTTCTTGTTTTCCTCCTCTAAGTCATTGCTTGCTGAGCGCTCGATGGGGTCTGATGAACCATCACTCCCAAAGATCCCGCCAAGGGTCTTGAATGGGTCCTGTCCATTGTAGTACGAAGCCCCAATAAAAGCGAGGGGAGTAAGAATGATCAAAACGAAGAAAAACTTAGCGCAACCGGTTACCTTATATTTCTTTGCCATAGCTTATTAGAATTATGTGTTCAACAGAAAGAATAAGGTAATGATTTCATGACGGCTCCAAAAATCTACCAAAACATGATAGTTACCGATAAAGCTGCCTTAGCTGATCCGACTCCAGTCTTTTGCCGACTTCACATATTTTTTCAAATACGCTCTCAGTGTTTCATGATGAGGTTGGAGTAAGTCGGGGTCTTGAGAGAGAATGCGCATGGCGATCTGACGAGCAGTATGAAGAATGTCTGCATCTCTGGTTATGCTCGCAATCTTGAGCTCCGGTAGGCCACTCTGTTGGGTGCCCTCAATACTGCCAGGACCGCGCAAGCGGAGATCGACCTCTGCAATCTCAAATCCATTGTTGGTGCGAACCATAGTGGCAAGCCGTTCCTTCGCATCTTCCGAAAGACGGAAACTGCTCATGAGGATACAATAAGACTGAGTTGCACCACGGCCTACACGTCCCCTCAATTGATGCAGTTGTGAAAGACCAAAGCGCTCACTGTTTTCGATCAACATCACGCTCGCATTTGGCACATTTACCCCAACTTCTATCACCGTCGTGGCCACCATGATGTGGGTCGTACCGGTCACGAAGCGCTGCATTTCGGCGTCCTTGTCTGCTGGTTTCATGCGGCCATGCACCACGCTGATTTGGTACTTCGGTTTTGGAAATGCCAGGAGCAATTTCTCGTAACCATTGTTCAGGTCCTCGAGTTCGAGCTTTTCAGATTCTTCGATGAGGGGGTAGACGATGTAGATCTGATGGCCTTTTTCGATTTCCTTTTGCATAAACTTGACCACTTCTGGCCGCCGGTACTCGGTCTTATGCAATGTCGTAATCGGCTTTCGACCCGGAGGCAGTTCATCAATCACAGATACATCGAGGTCGCCATAGATGGTCATGTGCAGGGTGCGAGGGATAGGCGTGGCAGTCATTACAAGAATATGGGGCCGATGCTCTTTACCTTTTTCCCAAAGTCGAGCGCGCTGAGCCACCCCAAAGCGATGCTGCTCGTCAATGATTGCGAGTCCCAACTGATGGAAGATCACTGGATCTTCAAAGAGGGCATGTGTGCCCACTAGAATATGTATCTCTCCCAGTTGGAGCAAACGCAATAGTTCCTTGCGTGGCTTCCCTTTTACGGAACCAGTTAGCAAACTAATGCGTAGACCCAGGCCCTTGGTTTCCTCGCAGAGCGATTGCAGGTGCTGTTGAGCTAAAATTTCAGTCGGAGCCACCAGGCATGCCTGATAGCCGTTATCTATAGCTATCAAGGCACTCATCAGAGCGACAATGGTTTTACCACTACCCACATCGCCCTGCAGCAGGCGGTTCATTTGAATCCCGGAATTGAGATCTTTCCGAATCTCTTTGAGGACTTTCTTTTGCGCACCGGTTAGCTCAAACTTCAAGAACTCATTGTAGAATCTATTGAAGTAGCTGCCGATCAAAGGAAAAAGGGCTCCCTGCTCGTGCAGTTTACGGGTCTGATAATGGCGTACAATGTCTAGCTGGAAATAGAAGAACTCCTCAAACTTAAGTCGTCGCTCCGCCTCACGTAGTAGCTCGTTGGAGCCTGGAAAGTGAATATTGCGTAGCGCTTCATGATAGGGCAAGAATCTGAGCTTTTTTACCAGGTACAAGGGCAAGTGCTCCTTGAGATCCTGAGGCGAGACCATCTCTAGGATGTTTGCAATGACTTTCCGACGTCCTTTGCTGTCAAGACCTGATGCTCCGAGCCGTTCGGTACTCTTGTATACCGGAACAAAAGTTGCCGAGGTTTTCTTCTGGTCACTGAAAAGCTCGATTTCCGGATGGGCGATGTTTATTCGGGAGCGAAATCGACTTGCTCTGCCGTAAACGGTATAGGGCTGATTAATGCTCAGATTGTCTTGAATCCACTTAATGCTGCGAAACCAGATGAGCTCAATTGATCCCGTCCCGTCGGTAAATTTTCCGACAAGCCTTTTCTTCCGGCCTCCTCCCTGCAAGGAAAATCCCTTGATGACGCCTTTGAGCTGCACTACTTGATTGTCTTCGTTGATGTCGGAAACTTGCGTGTATTGGGTACGGTCTTCATACCGGAAGGGATAATCAACCAGTAGATCACGGATCGAATGGATGCCCAATTCGTTTTTAAGCAGCTCACTTTTGCGTGGTCCCACTCCCTTGATGTAGGTGAGCTCACGTTCGAGTAGTGGAATATAGAGCGACATATTGCAAAGATACAATCCCGTCTCACGCCATTCGATATGGGTGATCCAAAAATCGGATAGTACCTTTGTCGTTATGGCGAGTAAAAGACACAAACAGGTAGAGGCCCTCATCAAGCGAAACTTCAGCATTGTTTTGCAGGGAGAAGGTTCTTATATCTATGAAGATGCATTGGTCACTGTGACAAATGTGATTGTTTCGCCAGATTTTGGCATGGCGAAGATCTATCTCAGCGTGTACAACACGGACAATAAGCAGGCGGTCTTACTGAAGGTCGAAGATCAGCAACATAGACTCAAGCAGCAATTTAGCGTGCGTATTCGCAAGCACATGCGTCGCGTTCCTGAACTTTATTTCTATCTGGATGACACCTTGGATGAGATGTATCGACTCAATGCACTTTTCGATCGTCTGGAAGACGAGGATCAGATGGGGAGTGAGGAGCAGTGACGTTTATTTCTCTCGCCAGCTTGCGAGGAACCACAAAAGACTCACCATCCGACTCCACAGTCATGGATTGACCATCCTTGCCAGTAATGCGGAGTACGCGCCCAGGCATGAGCCCCATTTGCCAAAGATCTGATTGGATCCTGGCATTGATCTGGTCGTCGGCGATGATTGACTCATCGCCTACATTCAGTCGAAAGAGTGCGTTTGGGCTTACCCCTTTCTTCTGCGGAATGGGAGATCCATGTGGATCTTGTTGAGGAAATCCTAAATGTTCATCCACCTCATCGAGCAGGTCGTCCGTGAGAAAATGCTCATACTTTTCAGCTTCTGCATGGATTTGTTCTTCCGTCAGTCCGACCTCATCGACCAGATACGTTTCCCATAGGCGATGTGCACGCACGAGCCGATTTGCTTTCTCGATGCCTGCAGCAGATAGTTGCAATTGTTCCTTGCCCTTCCAGCTGAGTAGATGGTCCTTCTCCAAGGTCTTTAGCAATTTTCTCATTTCTGGCTCTTCCATCTCAAGGCGATTGTTGAGTTTTCCCATGGTGAGATCACCTGTAGGGCTGATCCGGATCGACTGCTTTAGAATATCCTCAAGGCGGATACGGCGGTGCAGTCGTTGGCGTCTAAAATGATTGAGAATTAAGCCTTTCTGAGGAGAAAACAGTGCCGCAAGCAAGTAGATGATCGTGGCCACGACCGTCATAGCGGGTCCAGGGGTGGTCTCCCAATAAATGGCTGCTAGTAATCCCAGCACAGCAGATAGAAAACCGATCAGGCCAGAAATAAAAATCACTTGCTTCAGGCGTTGACTGAGTAGTAGTGCGGTTGATGCTGGCGTAATCAGCATGGCAACCACAAGGATAACCCCCACAGTACGTAAGGAGGCCACGACAGCAAAAGATAGCAACAACATGACAAAATAGTGGATGACTCGAGTCGAGATGCCCATAGTATCTGCAATGATGGGCTGGAAAGTAGAGAGGAAAAGATATCGATAGAATGCGATCACACTAAAAATCACCACCAGCGTTATCGAAAAAGTGAGGTAAAGATCCTGGTCAGATACTCCGAGTACATTACCAAACAGAAAATCCTTCAGATCGAGATGGACACCTTGCTCCTTACTGATCCAGGAAATGCCAATCACGCCGATGGCAAACATGGCTGTGAAGACAATGCCAATGGCTGCATCACTTTTCGTCTTGACGTGCTGTTGGATCCATGTAATGGCAACAGCCGTGACGAGTCCGGCCAAAACCGATCCCACAAAGAACCCGATTGCCGAATAACCGACAAATATGAATGCGATCACGATGCCCGGCAAGACCGCATGCGATAGGGCATCTCCGATCATGGCCATATTGCGTAGGACAATGAAACAACCCAGAATACCGCACATCACACCCACCATGATCGAAGCCATCAAAGCCCTGATGGCCCACACTTCTTGCAGTATCTCAATCATTTCCACCCTACAATGTAAAAAATATTTAGATCAATCTAAAAATTTAGTGCCACACCTTCTTTCAAGGCATATTTCGAAATTCCCACTACCTCAAAATGCCCCATCGCCAGCACCTCTTGTACCAAGATAGCGGCGACTACGATCATATCCACTCTGGTGGTTGGGATAGCAGGATGTGCTTCACGCTCCGCAGCAGTCATCCTGATGATCTCCTGCAGTGTCCCATAGATTGGCAGAGGATCCATCTCCACATAGTTTTCTGGAGGCTTACCAAACAAATCAGCAATGACATCAAAAGTACCGGATGCTCCGACCAGTCTGGTCACGCTGTGCTGTCGCAACTCATCGCTCACGACGCTCAACTCCTGAGACAAAAAGGTGCGCAACCTGGCCTCCTCTTGGGAAGTAATTTGATCACTGTGGTGATAGTCGCGATGGAGCACTGCAACTCCAATGGGAAGGCTCACCATCCAGCCTAATTTTTCTTGTTCGGTGAGGATAAATTCTACACTTCCACCACCGATATCCATGATTAAGGCACTTTCGGTATGCTCAGACCAGACTGCTCTTACTCCATGTGAAATGTACTCAGCCTCCTGCATGCCACTGATCACCTGCACCTCAATACCAGATTGATCAAGGATCGATTGCACCAACGATTTTGCATTGTTGGCATTGCGGAGAGCGGCGGTGCCAAATGCCTTCACCTCAAGTATACCGCGAGATCTCAACATATCTGCAAACTCCCGCATGGCTGCCAATGCTCGCTCAAAGGCCTGGTCACCGATCCGTCCGATGCCATCTTCAGCCAGTTTGACAAAGACGCGGCGCTTCAAAATGGGAGTGATTGGACCTTTATCCCTCCCCGTGAAAATCAACAGGTGAAACGTATTCGTCCCTAGGTCAATGACTGCTTTTTCCTGCATTCAGAGGCGATAGAGGATGCGAAAAGAAAGCCAGAAACTGCGTAGGCGGCCAAATTCAGGTTCATCTGGCCGATTCAGCAAGAAATTTAGTGAATTGCTGTAGCGAAAGGAATAGCCTAATCTTTGGTTGGAATAAAACGTAGCACCCAACAGATAGGCGACATCATGCACATTGAAGGCATCGACGTTGTCTTCTACTCCAAGCAGGCTCACATTGTGGCTAAAGAGACGGCCATAGGAAACGCCACCTTCAAACAGGATGCGGTAGTAGTCATCCTTAAGCCAATCCTTGTACCCAATGAGCAGTGGCAACTCAATGTAGTTCAGATGAATTTTTCGAGGGTCTGAATTACTCAATTCCGAACGACTGCCACGCTGACTATAGAGCAACTCGACACTGCCCTGCAATTTATCTTGAAAATCAACGCTCACCCGCAAGCCACCATGAAGACCCAACTTATTGTAGCCAGCCAGTAAATCGCCGTTTATCTGAGCTGCATTCACACCAGCCACCAATGAAGCTTGGAAGGTATTCGTTTGCCCATGCCCAATAGTAGCAGACAAGACAAGGCAAAGACATATATATAATGCACTAATATTATTCATGGTTTACAGACGGGAAAGGCTACCTTTACTGTATCTGAAAGCATGGCAAAATACACAAAAAATACCCTGCAAAAATTACTGCATGTCTTCGAGAACCTGCAGTATAAAGTGCGATTTGAGAAAGGCAACTTCAAGTCCGGATACTGTATTCTTGAAGAGCGAAAGATCCTGGTCATCAATCGGTTTTTTGACATTGAGGGCAAAGTCCAGACGATGGTTGATCTGTTAGGAATGATCGAATACAGCATCGAAGATCTTGACGAACAGGCGCAGAAAACGATCAAACAATTCTTATCTCAGGAGCAGACGTGAGTCTGCGCATCACTATAACAGGTACGGGCACCTCTCTCGGAGTGCCGGTGTTGGGCTGTGATTGTGAAGTCTGTACATCGACCGATCCGCGTGACCAACGACTTCGCACGGCAGCCTTGATCCAAACAAGTACAACAAACCTGGCGATCGACGTCGGCCCTGATTTTCGTCAGCAAATGCTCGCAACTGGCATTCGCAGCTTGGATGGCATCCTGCTTACCCACGAACACAACGATCATTTAATTGGTCTTGATGACGTACGACCCTTTAATTTTGTGCAGCGAAAGCCCATAGACATTTATGGATTAGCCAGAGTGAATCAGCGTGTTCAGCTTCGTTTCCCCTACATCTTTGCAGCCGAAAAGTACCCTGGTGCCCCCAGTCTCAATCTGCATGAAATAGATGCTGGCCAGACTTTTATGGTTGGTGATATTGAGATCCAGGCACTTGCAGTCTCGCATGGTGCCTTGCCGATTCTCGGCTACAAGTTCGGTGAGCTGGTCTACATCACAGATGCAAATCAGATTTCGGAACAGACGTTGGAGCAGATCGGTAGACCCCGCGTGCTGGTGATCAATGCCATGCATGAGAAGACACACCATTCTCATTTTAATCTCGCCCAAGCCATTGAGATCTCCGAAACCATTGCAGCACGGCAGACATATTTGGTGCATATGAGTCATCGCATGGGTCTGCATGCCACAAAATCAAAGGCATTGCCAAAGGCTATTCAACTGGCACATGACGGTCTGGAAGTCGAGTTAACATAATAACGACGACATCTGGTTGCTTTTCACCAATGATTTAGCGAATATTAAGAAGTGATTGGGCGAGGGCCTGATAATAGTATTCATGATTCAAGGACTTTTAGCAGGTTTGGTGCGTTTAGATAGGGTGAGATTGTTGATGTCTTCCCTGGCTCTCTGTTGCTGTCTGGTAGCGGCCTACGCCCAGCAAGCACCCCAGTTTACCATGGGCATGCTCAATAAGTATAATTCAAACCCAGCGTACGGTGGCATGGACGCATCACTAAGTGTCAGTGCATTTATCAAAACTCAATGGCAGGAGCTTCCGGGACAGCCCAAATTTCAGCACATCACAGCTCATATGCCGCTTTACATAGCAAATGGTGGAATAGGAGTAAAGGTATACCGAGACCAGATTGGTGTTGAGCAATTGCTTGGCTTTGAGTTTTCCTTCAATTATGTGCATGAAACCGACATCGGTCTTTTCTCGGGAGGTCTCGGAGCGGGTATTACGCAGTTGCAGATCGATGGCAGCCTTTTGCGCGCTCCAGATGGTCTCTATGAAGGCAACACCATCATTCACAATGATCCCATCTTATCCAATACGGTCGGCTCAGGCTTGGCACCTGCCCTTTCGCTGGGTTTATATTTCGCAAATGACTTTCTTGAGGCCGGAATCTCTGTAGATCAGGCACTGGGTAACACCATCACCTTAAGCAATGAGCAATCTACTTCGTTTCAGATGAAACGCAATTTTTATGCCTTTGGTGAGTACCTGTATCAATACAATGAGTCGATCGAGATCTACCCTTCTATTATGTTGAAATCCGACTTCGTGCAGACTCAAATAGACCTTTCTGCCCGTGTCGTGTATCAGGATCTCTACTTCGGAGGGCTTTCGTTTCGAGGATACAGTGCCAACACCATAGATGCCATAGGTGTGATACTCGGCACACGAGTCAGCCCGCAGTTGAGTGTGGCCTACGCCTACGATATCACGCTCTCTGACATTCGACTTTTTTCTGATGGAACACACGAGCTACTCCTACAGTATAACCTAAACAAACCTCTTGGTATCGGGAGGCCGGAGCGAATCATCTACAATCCCAGATTTTAATTGGGTGCCTTAGGAGGCTGTTGAATTACTGGCACGATTTGGCTCGCTAGCTTATTTTGGTTGCAGACGAGCGAAAAAACGCAGAAATAGCCGAGCTATGTCGAGTATTTTTGGTGAAGTATGCGGGCAAAAGAAGCCGCGAACGAATCAGAGTTAGTATTTCAACAGTCTCCTAGGGATTAAAATCGTCTTAAGGGAAAATAATGGCAGGAAACTTGCCGTTTAGCCTCATGTAAAACTAGTCCACCCTCGTGGAATCAGTTTTTTTTAAATGAGAGACAAATTCGATATATCTTTGGCGCTTTTTAAGAGCATGCTGCAAATGACTCAAATAATGAAAAATACCGTAAGGTTCCTTGGGCTTGCCCTCGTGATCACGATCATATCTTCTTGCGGGAAGAGTGGGAAAGGACTTGGCGAACTAACCGGTGTGTTGGACCGACCTAAGTGGAAGGCCGAAATTCCTTTTGGAATGGCCTACATCAAATCAGGCACATTTCAAGTAGGAAGCGGTGATGAGGACATAAGCCGCTACTACATCTCACGTCCTAAGACGATTTCCTTGCAGGGATTTTACATGGATGAAACAGAGATCAGTAATAACGAGTATCGTCAGTTTGTGCACTGGGTACGAGATTCTATCGCTCACTCGATCCTTGGAGATTACTACGAAGACGACTATGGCAACGAGAAGATAGACTGGGAGCTGGAGATCGACTGGGCAGATGAAACGCTAGAGGACATGTATTACTCCGCTGAAAATGTCGTGGGTAATCGTCGGGAGATGGATGCCGGTCAGTTGGTATTTAATTATGAGTGGCTAGATTTTCAGGCCGCAGCTCGAGATAAAGGTCGCTCACCACGCAGCTCCTTTATCAAGAAATTTAAAGTAAATATCTATCCAGATACACTTTGCTGGATCCGTGATTTCTCCTATAGTTACAATGATCCCATTGCGAAGAACTACTTTTCCCATCCTGCATACGATGACTACCCTGTGGTAGGTTTGACGTGGCCGCAAGCAAATGCATTTTGCAACTGGCGTAGTAAGATCTGGAATGGCGGAAAAGAAAACACCTTTCAAGACGAATTTAGATTGCCCACTGAAGTTGAGTGGGAATATGCTGCACGCGGTGGTATCTCTAATGCCATGTATCCTTGGGGCGGGCCTTATATCCGAAATGCCAAAGGATGTCTGCTGGCAAATTTTAAGCCTGGACGAGGCAACTATCCGGAAGATGGCGGGCAGTATACACTGCCTGTAGACGCATACAATCCCAATGCATATGGACTCTACAACATGTCTGGCAATGTATCGGAATGGACTCGATCCGCATTTGTTGAAAATGCCTACGGATTCATGCATGATCTTAACCCTGATATTACCTACGAAGCAAGAGAGGATGATCCGGCAGCTTTTAAGCGCAAGGTGATTCGCGGTGGATCTTGGAAAGACATCGCCTACTTTTTACAGGTGAATACGCGTCATTGGGAGTATCAGGATACGGCAAAATCATACATTGGTTTTCGCTGCATCTTACCCTACCAAGGTCGCTCACTTAATGATTTCGGAGGAGGTCGGTAATGTTGCTTTGCACACCTGATCCCTGTCACCTCTATATTAAATCTCCCTTAAACACTAATACGTGTGTTAATATCGTATAAGAGATACATTTTTATTATTCGCTCAATTACTAAATAAAATTTACTTCGATAAATGGCAATCCATAAGCAAAGCTGGTTTAAATACCTGAAGAACTTGATCATCGGCGTTGGTGCTGCATTGGTCATGATGGGAGCTCTTGGCAAAATCAATAGCGAGCCCTGGGGTGGGACCATGATTACAGTGGGACTTGTCACTGAGGCCTTCCTTTTTCTGATTCTTGGCCTGATTCCTCCCGAAAAAGACTACTACTGGGAAAAACTATACCCGGGCCTGTCTGATTATCATGCAAACCTCAATCCTCTCAGTGATGAGCCAGTAGATAAGCTGGCTGGCTCCGTACGTCAACTGGATGGAGAAAAAGTAGAAACACAACTGGATGGAATGCTCGAAGAATTGCGTGGCATGAAGAAAAGCCTTGGTTCTCTCAAGGCCTTGCAAGAAGTCGACTTCAGCCAGACGGCCCAACAGGTGAAGACAATGAACAATTTCTACACCAAGCTGAACGAGGCCATGTCGGAGCTCACGGAGACCGTAGATGACACGAAGCAGTATAAAGCGCATATGGGTTCACTCAATAAGAATTTGAGTTCGCTCAATGCAGTGTACGGGAACATGCTCACCGCAATGAGACCAGCGTAAGTGAATTTATTCTGATCATAACTCAATAGAAGTAATAAATGTCAATACCTAAGGAGCCGCGCCAGTTGATGATCAACATCATGTATTTGGTACTCACTGCCCTGCTCGCTCTGAATGTTAGTGCCGAGATCTTCAATGCCTTTAAGGTGGTAGATGAAGGCCTCAAGTCTTCAAACAAGGCACTCGATGATTCAAACAGTAAGCTGCCGGACATCATCAAGGAGCGTGCAAAGAAAACCAAGGAATTGGAACAATATGCAAAGCGAGTCGATCCTGCACGAAATCTCAGTAAGGAGTTTTCAGACTATATCGATGGTATTTTAGACCATATGATTGATGCCTCGGGAGATAATAATGGAGTGCATGATGATGGCGACTATCGCGATGTAAAAGGTGTCAGAGAGCTGAAAGGGAAGAAGAATAAAGATATCACGACCCGATATTTGGTTGAAGACGAAAAGAAAGG
>CAJQNM010000269.1 GCA_905479665.1 uncultured Saprospiraceae bacterium | reverse complement strand
TGGCGTAGAAGAGTCAGGCTCATATAAAATTACTCCTGTTTTGGGCACGCATGGCATGTCACCGGGCAGCCGCACTGTCATGGTCGATGCGGACGTAGTAGGTGTCAATTTTATTGACACGACCGTAAATTTGGTCGAAGGTGTGGTCAAAGCTGGGTGCGACATATTTATTGGTCAGTCGGAGGTGCGACTCTACTCGGGGGGTGACAGCATCTGCCTCGATACCGTATTGTTGACCGATGAAAATGGTCGGTATATCGCGACGTTGCCTGCCCGATCTTATGACATTGAGGTACAGGACTTCACCCCTGCAGATGGTTTTGTGATTGATCCAGATGAGGTGTTGGGCTACTTTGCAACCGAAGAAGTTGATCTCACCCATGATCCGGTGGAGCAAGACTTTATCTTTCGTCGACCACCCAGCATCGCCATCAGTGGCATGCCCGACAAGAAGTGCACGGATCTAGCAGGATCTGTCGTGGAGCAGGGTGAGAGCTATCCCATCCAGATTGCCGTTTCCGAGTCCTTTGGCGACGAGAGCTGCTTGGTGGAAAGTGGATTTGTGGTCGTCTTTGATGAGGTGGGAGATCTGGATGGCAAGCCCGACACCATCACACTTGAGGATGGGAAGGCCGACTATTTGTTGCGACCAGGGAGGCCCAACTTGGTTGCTCCTCACCTAAAATTGATGCAAGTGACAGCGCATGTTGAGGAAGAGAGTGCATCGTGGAGTGAATCGATGATTGTCACTGGTCTTAGGCCGAGAGAACAGACATTTGCGACTGTGATGCCGGAGGTGCCTTTTATGATCCTGCATGATCCTCCCGGAGATGCGAGTTATAGCTTTCGCGAAGAAAACATCACTTCCCAGCTGGCCATGCGGGTTTTCGCTCAGTCGGAGGGCAGCGTTACTGCCAGCACCGAAGTGAAGTTGGGATCCGCATTTAGCATTTCGGATCCGATAGGTATCGTGAGTACCAGTACCGAGGTTTGGGGCACGGTAGGAGCCTCCTTTTCCATTGGGGCTCGCATTGCAGAGCAATCTGAGTGGATCTTGGAGCAAACGGCGGTTCAGGAGTTTTCTACTTCCGCCAATCCTGAGATTACAGGAGCAGAAGGAGATCTGTATATCGGAGCGGCCATGAATCTGCTGTATGCTTTGGCGGATGTACTTCGTGTCGACCCGCAAAGCTGTATGGTTGAGCTCACGCAAGATATGGTCATGGGAAATGACGGATTTGCGACCACGTTCATGTATACGGAAGACCATATTCAGCATACCCTTATTCCTCAGCTGCAACAAATCAGAGACCTCTATCTGGTCGCCCAATCTGATTCGGCAACTATTTACAAAAACCAAATTGCAGTTTGGCAACAGGTGGTAGACAACAACCGTCGCAACAAGCAAAAAGCTCGACTGGTGGAGAATCGCTCCTTCAGTGCCGGAGCCGGATTTTTGGCATCCAGCACTCTGCAATCTACTGCAACTTCCTCTATCGAAGCCAGTATATTTATCGATGAGAGTGTTGCCGTAGGAGCAGGATTTGAAATCGCTGGCTCAGGTGCTCAAGGCAAAGTGGAGGCTCGCATTAGTATAGCACTCGGTGGCTCTGTGACGGAGACCGAAATTGCTGAGACCACCACCGGGTACGAACTGAACGATGACGATCAGGGAGATTTCTTTAGTGTAAACATCAAGGAAGATCCAGTATATGGTACTCCCGTATTTGAGACGGTCAGCGGTCGGAGCAGTTGTCCGCATGAGCAAGAAACACAACCGCGAGAATCACTGCAACTGCAGAGCGACTCGTATGCCCAATTTAATCTGTCACCAGAAGAGGCCGCCGTTTTCAAACTCGACTTGGGGAATACTAGTCAATCGGATGAGCCACGCACCTACCTTTTTCAGTTTTTGCAAGAAAGCAATCCTGATGGTGCCGTGGTCACGATTGGTGGAAGCCAAGCACAAGGGGTAGTGCCATTTACCGTGCCGGCAGGAGGCAAGCGCAGTACCACGGTCACAATTGGTCGAGGTGCACGCGCTTTTGATTACGATGGATTGCAGTTTGTGCTCTCCTCGGGTTGTGAAGATGGCCTGATCTCAGATACCGTCTCCCTCTCTGTTTCTTTTGATCATGCATTTCCGCCGGTGCAATTAATTAAACCAAATCTTACCTGGAGCACCAATCAATTGGCTGGCGAAAAGATGCTGATCCGATTCAGTGGATTTGATCCCTCCCTGCTTAAGAAGGTGCAGCTGCAATATGCCCCACAAGGAAGTTTTGCCTGGGAAGTAGGAGAGGAATGGCTCCCAGCAGCTCTGCAAAACGTTGGGGGAGACTATACCGATGAGTGGAATGTCGCAGAGCTTGTCGATGGAGCGTACGACCTCCGCATCAAAGTCGACTATGGTGAAGGTGATGTATACAGCGAAATTCATGAGGGTGCCATCGATAGAGTAGGGCCCCAAGTTTTGGGTCTTCCTGAACCCGCGGATGAGCAACTCATTTTGGGTGATGTGATCTCGATAGCATTCGATGAAAATATAGCTTGCAGTAGCCTCTCCTCCGGAAATGTTAGGTTGCTAAATCGCGACACCGAAGAGCAATATCCCGTACAAATAGGCTGCTCAGGAAATCGATTGATCGTGAGTCCGCTCTGGAATCTAAGTGGGCACATTGGCGAGTCGATCACAGTTCTACTAACCGGAGTGACGGATCTACTTGATAATAGTACGAGTGATACGACACTGCAGTGGTCATTTGACGTCGGAGAAGGTGGTTTTGAGGATTTGGATGTTGACCAAGATGGGATCGAAAATACCCTCGACAACTGTCCTCTGGCTTCCAACGCTGAGCAGGGTGACCTCGATGGTGATGGCATTGGTAATATCTGCGATGATGACATGGATGGTGATGGTCTGGTCAACACGGTTGATAATTGTTCCGGGGTCGAAAATCAGGAACAAATGGATCTCGATGGAGACGGCATTGGCGATCTATGCGATGATGATATTGATGGCGATGGCATCCCGAATGACCAAGACAATTGTGTTGAGGTGGCAAACCCCGAGCAGACTGACGAAGATGGCGATGGCATTGGTGATGCATGTGAAGAGATGACTACGGCAGTAGGTGACTGGCAATCAGATCAGTCGGTACTGCTTTTGTTTCCCAATCCTGCGGTCGACCAGGTCCATATTCAATTGCAGAATAACCTGAGACTTATCGGAGCTGCTGAAGTAAGAGATTTGCACGGAAAACTTCTTTTGACTAGGTATGCAAAGGACGCTAGTTCTCAGGGGGCTGATCACCATTTCTACTTGCCTGGTTTGTCTTCTGGTCTTTATCACCTCACTATCCCTACGGATGCTGGAAGGGTACAGAGTAAGTTGGTTATTGTGCGCTAGCTGGAAGGACCGATTGCCTTTTCATCGTATCTATCTAGCCACTGAGCGGGATAACTGTTGGGTAGCAGTTGATCTAGTTGAAGTACTTGATCCTTGTACTTAGCGATGAGTGTTTCTCTTAGCTTCATTGGTATGGCCATTTCTATTCTGGAAGATTTCCAGCGATGTTGGATCACTTGTTGAGCCGACTCAAAAATCTGCGGAGGCCTTAAGAGGTGGCCTATTCGATAGGGAGCGATCTCTAGCTGCACCCCTTGGTCAATATCGTCCTCTATCTCTAGGAAGCGACAGATCTTTTCGTAGTAGAGGACAGGATCGGAGACGAGCTCTTCATAAAAGCCAATGAAAACCTGTTCGGAACCAAAGACGTCTAGCCATCTCTGTAAACTATGATACGGATAACTCTGATAGGCTTTACTATCTGCATGAGTCGATAACAGCCGAGCTATATTCTTGCTTGTGGGCTCACATCTCTTCATAGCAAGCAGCATCTTGACATGAGACCAGATGCGTTCTACAGGTTCTCTCAAAAAGAAGATTATCTTGACTTGAGGAGAGTTTTTCTTGACCAATCTTATGGAGTGCTCATCCATATTGGCATAGGAGGGACTGATATCACCTTGTAGCAGTTGCTTCGGACCATCAAATAGACTTTCATACCATCTCAGGGAGGTCGGCCAAAAGAGAAAATGAACTTCAAATTTTAGGCATTCCCACCAGAGATGATAGTTGCCATGTCTTCTTTTGATGAACGGATATTTGCAAAATAATTGAAATCTACCGTAAAGCAACCACATTATAGGTCTCTTTAACCGATCTAAATACAACCGATAAGGGTACCTATGTCGGAAGTCCAATTTTGTATAATACCGGATCTCTTTCTCATCAATCGGATATACCTGACGATGTCTATTTAATGTCTCATAGAGCCACCCCGTACCCGTCTTATGAGGCCCTACACAGATATAATCTGGTTTGTCATTTTTACCATTCATCACGATCGACAGGGGTAGCTGGGCTTTCCAAATATTTCCATAGAGCTTCTAAGCTTATCTTTCAGACGAAGATAATGATCACATGCTGAGGCTTTTAAAGAATATAGAGGAAGGGGCTAAATTGATTATCTTGTCGCGGCATGAACACAAGCATAGTGCAGGCAGGTCATGTGCCGATCATTGTTCTTAATTGGAATGGAATAGAGGACACTATCGAGTGTATTGACTCTGTCTTGAAAATGGGATATCCTGACTTTAAGGTATATCTACTCGACAATGGATCAGATAATAATGAGGGCGAAAAACTAAGCCAGAAATATGCGGACGAACCCCTGGTCACCGTCCGGCTTTTTGGTGAGAATTTAGGCTTCACTCATGCCCACATCAGGATAGTGGAAGAACTGCAAGCTTTTTCGATTCGGTATATCGCTCTATTAAACAACGATACCATTGTAGATCGGAATTGGCTCAGCTCTTTACTCAAAGTGGCTCTAGCAGAACATGCCAGCGTCATTTCAAGTAAGCTCATTTATTATTATGACCGCTCCAAACTAGACAATGTGGGACATCAGATGCTCACAACAGGAGAGGTGGTTCCGATCGGCTATGCCAGGTCAAGTGAGGATTATGAAACAATGCAGCCCAATTTTGGGAGCTGTGCTGGAGCGACACTCTACTCCGTAGAGATGATCAAGCAAATTGGATTTTTTGATCCCTATTTTTCCACGGGTTATGAAGATGCGGAGTTTGGTGCAAGGGCGGTAGTCACTGGATTCAAATGTGTCTTTGCTCCGGAGGCGTTGGTCTATCACAAAGTAAGCCGTTCAGTGACCAAAGTCTACAATGATGCGTATGAGTTGATGATTCGAAATGCAATCTGGTACACCTACCTAAAGTTGATGCCAAGGGGTGTACTCTTTATCTCGGCACCCTTCGTCCTCATCAAGATTGTATTACTCACGTTGCTCAATCTGATCACCGGGAGATCAAGAGAAAATCGACTCATGTATAAGAGCCTACGCGAAAGCTTCGGATCGCAGTGGGATAGGATCAAAACAAGCCGTGATGCATTTCAGAAAGATCACGATCTGATGTCAACCCTACAGATTGTGCGTAAGCAGACATTTTTTCTCTTTTTTGATCTTCAGCGTGTCTGGCAGATTTGGTTTAGTCGAAGGACTACCCTAGGAGACTATTGAATTACTGGCTCGATTTGGCTCTTTAGCTTATTTTGGTTGCAGACGAGCCAAAAAACGCAGAAATAGCCGAGCTATATCGAGTATTTTTGGTGAAGTATGTGGGCAAAAGAAGCCGCGAACGAATCAGAGTGAGTATTTCAATAGCCTCCTAAAGTAGTCGAAGGAAAGTTTCCAATAATTTTCTTGGCAATCGGGTTGATTGCCGAAAAGGCTGCTATCTTTAGTTTAGCTGCTTAATACCATTTTAACCAGCGAACACTTCTCTGAGTTTTAGGATCTATGTACCTGAAACCCTTAGCCTGAACTATTTTTGGTGTTTCTTCGGAAACTGCGACTCACACTTCTTTATTAATTAAAACAACTGAGATTGATGATGCGAATTGTATTATCTCTGGCACTATCGCTTTGTCTGATAAGTGCTTATGGGCAGTACCTGGGAGCAGGTAAAGGAAATATCAATGTAACCTCTTCGAGTAGTTACCAAGATCCATATTGGCCATCTGCAGCGGATGATGTGAATACCGTAAATGGCTCGGGAATGATGCACGAATATTTTCAAGCCCACCGTTTTTTGACCCAAGCCAGTATAGGCTTTGAAGAAAATCACGTGCAGGCCGTTGTTGACCTGGGCTATGAATCATGGATCGATGCCCAAATGGCCATGCCTCCCAGCTTCATCACTCCAGAAATAAATGCTGTATTTAATTTGCGGCAAAACAATATTCCGGCGGGCGAAGATCCCCATCGCCGACCAGATTGGAGAGATTTCAATTATGCATGGTGGCAGGTCAATTCTTCCAACAGCGATCTGCTCCGTCACAAAGTTGCTGCTGCGCTTTCGGAGATTTTTGTAATCTCTCGCAACTCTGATGTAGGTGGGTACGGCGATGGCATGGCAGACTACTATGACATGCTGATGACCAACGCCTTTGGCACGTACGATGACTTGCTCATGGGTGTCTCTACACATGCGATGATGGGCCACTACT
>CAJQNM010000268.1 GCA_905479665.1 uncultured Saprospiraceae bacterium | reverse complement strand
ATATTGTATGGGACGACGCTCATGACACCATCGTCGTTTTGCACATACTGTACTTTACCTGTGCTTGCCCCTACTAGAACATCCAGATCCCCATCGCCATCCAGATCTCCGAATGCTGGTGCTGAATTGTTGTCGAGAGTCAGACCATTGAATGGATTGTCCTCTGCTCCCACAGCAGTGTATGCCCCCGCATCATTAGTGAAGTAGGCTAGCTCACCTGCCTTATTCCCAACAAAAAGATCGAGGTCTCCATCTGCATCAAAGTCGATCAGCACTGGAGCGGCAGATTCTGAAACATCGACGGCGTTAAAGGGATTGTCTGCAACTTCCGTACGCTCTGTAAATGCGCCATCAACATTTTCAAAGTATGCAATGGCCCCACTGTACTTTCCGATCACGGCATCCAGATCTCCATCTCCATCCACATCAGCCATGTGAGGAGAAGCATTTTTACTGTCGCCAATGACCAGTCCGGCAAATGGATTTTCACCCTCGGCCATGACCATTGCCCCATCATCATTGCGGTAGTATTGCATGGTTCCATCTGCAATACCCAAGAAGGCATCCATATCACCATCCGCATCAAGATCGATGAAGGTTGGACTGACACGAGCCGTATCGGCCATGGCTATTGGCGTGGCCAGGCTATCAGGAAATGGCGAGTCGGCCCGAAACATCTGGCCACCATCATTTCTATAGTACTCGACTGCAACACCCCGTGTGTCGAGAAAGGTTTTGTCCTTGCCCCCCACAAACAGATCCATGTCTCCGTCACCGTCCCAATCAAGTAGTACCGGTTTTGCACTAGCTTCCAACCCTACATCACGCAGGGGGCTATTCGATTGCAGTTCAAAATTTTGTGCGCTCATGCTTGATGCACCCAGGAGAAGTCCCGATGCCAGGGCAGAGGCCAAAGCAGCACGCCGGGAAGGCTTTGCCATTGACACCATGTTGTGATGCACTTGTTTGAGCCTCTTGAGTAGCAAATCCCGGCGGCGGTATCTAGACTGGCCGGCATCGACCCGGGCTAGCTTCCGAAAATACCGGCGATAATTGCTTAGCAGCAATTGAAAGCGTTGTCTTCTTTTCATGATTTGATCACTGATTGATGTGAGTAGTAAAATGCTTTGTCCATATGTTTGAACATACGCTTTCAATATACTAAATTATGAGTGCAATCATAACCCGTTTATGCTCATATTGTAGGAGCACAAGATTTATACAATGCCAATGGACAAGAATCTCAACCTGCACTTTCTTGCCTCTAGAAACGCTCATACTGGGAGCTTTGCTGGAGGACATGACTACACGGCGAACAACTCGTAACATGTCTTGCCACATACGAGATGATATTTTCCTTAGAGGCCTTCGCACGGTCTGCCTTGAAAATGAGCACCTGGAAATTTGTGTTTTAGTTGATCGCGGTGCTGATATTTATTCGTTTCGTTGCAAGCATAAGAATGAAAACGTATTGTTGAATCTACCTGATCGCTTACGCAATCCAGCTCGGGATATATCTCAGATGCGCAATACCACCAATCAATTTGAGGACTATTACTATGGGGGCTGGCAGGAGATCTTGCCCAACAGTGCACCGCTGACTTATCGCGGTGCCTCACTGGGGCAGCATGGTGAAGTTTCACTCATCCCTTGGGATTACGCAATAGAAGATCGGGGGCCAGATATTGTTTCATTGCGACTTTCGGTGCAGCCATTGAGATTTCCGCTCCGATTGGAAAAAACGATATCGCTGCGCAAAGCAGATCATTTTATTGAGATTAAGGAACGGCTCACAAATTTATCATCGACCTCGATTGATTTAATGTGGGGCCATCATATAGCTTTCGGTAGGTCATTTCTTTCCGAAGGGGCAACGATTACGACAAACGCTAAAACAATTATTTCTGAGCCAGAAATGCCCGCTGCCCGTCGTTTTAAACCGGGAGTGGAAACGCACTGGCCCAGCGCACTGGACTTGGAAGATCGGAAAATCAATGCCGATGAAATCCCTGTGTATGGGCGGCATGGTCAGAGCGATTTGTCTTATCTGAGTGGGTATCCCTCAGAGGCAAACTATCAAATAACCAGTAGGGCGTTGGACCTGTCATTTCGATTGAGCTGGCAAGGTGATCTTTTTTCTCACCTCTGGTATTGGCAGGAGTATCATGGCGTTCAGGATTTTCCCTGGTGGGGAGACTGCTATACGGTTGCGCTTGAACCATGGACATCCTCCTACAGCAGCAAGCCACTCGAGGAGGTTGCCAAAGGCAAGTGGTTGAAGTTAGCTCCACATGAAATCGTAAAAACCCATCTAAAAGCAGAAATAATATCTCACGATGAAGGCGAAGTGGAATAGAATCATGCATGTTCTTTCATTGTTTGGAGTACTGGTCGTATTGCAATCTTGTCAACGATCACCACGACCCGCCACTCAATTGCCAAAGCCAGCCAGCTTAGATTCGCTGCAGTTTTCGGCAGAGGCAGCAGACGAATGGACGGAGATATTTTATCGGAAGTCCGGTTGGTTTG
>CAJQNM010000267.1 GCA_905479665.1 uncultured Saprospiraceae bacterium | reverse complement strand
CTGCCATCATTCGATCTGGTCTCATACACCCAAAGGGGTTCTTCAAAGCCACCATTGCCACTACAGCTCTGATCAAATGGAAGGTTGCCTTCTCGGCACTTCCAGCCGAAATTCATGCCGGGCCTATTTTCTTCGTAATTTATTTCTTCACGATCGCCTTGACCGACATCGCCGATCCAAAGGTCTCCCGAATCTTCATCAAAGCAGAAGCGCCAGGGATTTCGTAAGCCATACGACCAGATTTCATCTAGACCATTTCTGCCCACAAAGGGATTATTAGAAGGAATCGTGTATCCAGGTGCACTGGGAATTACAGCAGTACTCACATCAACCCTCAGCAGCTTACCATGCATCGAATTGAGGTCTTGGGATCGGTTGCCCGGATCACCACCACTGCCTCCATCTCCGGTTGCGATGTAGAGCAGACTGTCTGCTGGTCCAAAATGGAGTGCCCCACCGTTGTGATTGTTGAAGGGCTGATCGATACGCAGCAGGACGACCTCAGAGTTAGCGCTTGCTGTATTGCCGTCTGCAGTAAACCGAGAAATAATCGTACGACCAATACTTCCTGAGCGATCTACATAATTGACAAAAAAGTAGTTGTTGTTCTTGAAGTCTGGATGAAATGCCAAGCCCAAAAGACCTCGCTCACCACTGTCGCGCACGCGACTGCTGATATCGAGAAAAGGGGCAGATGTTCTGTCTCCCTCACTATCATAGATGGCTATTGTTCCGCTTTTCTCCACAACAAAGATGCGTCCCGAACCATCGTTGGCATGGGTCAGATCAACGGGACCACTGGGGTTTGAGGAGGTAAACGGTTCAAAAACCAACTGTGCAGGCAGGATCGAGATCCCAATAAGCAGAAACAAGGATGCCAAGATGACTCGATAGGTTTTCATTATCTACGCTTTTTCCTCAATGTTATGCCCAAGACACCGATGTTGTAACGATCCCTGGTCCAATGAGTTCATAGCTATTTTTATATTTGCCGCTCATTAAAAATAAGGCCTGTATGTCACCATTTCATGTACCCTACAAGATAGATCCGCAATACACCAAGAAAGTTGCTTACTTCTGTATGGAGTTTGGGATCGATCAGGCGCTCAAGACTTTTTCCGGCGGTCTCGGGTATCTGGCAGGCAGTCACATGCGAAGTGCCTATGATCTCGGTCAAAATATGATCGGTATCGGCATTTTATGGAAATACGGGTACTACGATCAAATTCGTAATCAGGACTCCACCATGAACGTGTTGTTTCTCGAACGCTTCTACAATTATCTCGAAGAAACAGACATCGTCTTTGAGATCTCGGTAGATAAGCACCCGGTGAAGGTGAAAGCCTGGTATCTAAACCCTGAGACCTTTGGCACCGCTCCGATGTTTTTCCTTTCGACAGATCTACCAGAAAATGATCACCTGGCGCAGACCATCTGCCATCGCCTCTACGATTCGGAGCCTACGGCAAAGATCGCCCAGTACATTTTACTAGGTCGAGGGGGAGTCGAACTCCTCAGGCAAATAAGCTTTGCTCCAGATACGTACCATCTCAATGAAGCTCACGGATTGCCGGCCATCTTTGACCTGCTCTATGAGCATAAGGACATTGCCAAACTGCGAGACAAAATCGTTTTCACAACGCACACTCCTGTTGAAGCAGGAAACGAGGTTCACGATACCGATCTGCTAAAACGCATGGGATTTTTTCACGACAATGATTTGCCGCTCGTACGCGAGGTGTCTGGCATCGATGACAGCCGCTTTAATCTCACCCTCGCGGCCCTGCGCCTTTCTCGCAAAGCCAATGGTGTCTCGAAAATGCACGGTGAAGTAGCTCGGGAGATGTGGTCGCCACATGCGGACATTTGTGAAATCGATCACGTCACCAATTCTCAAAATCACAAGTACTGGCACGATCCAGAGCTCTCCAGCCACCTCAACCAAAACAGAGATGGAGAGTGGCTGCTGCGCAAAGCCGAGATGAAAAGAGAACTCTTTAAAGAGGTGATCGACCAGACAGGCAAATCATTTCGAGAGGATGTGCTCACCATCGTATGGGCTCGCCGTTTTGCAGGATATAAGCGTGCCGACATGCTCGCACAAGATCTGGAGCGCTTTGATAAAATGCTGAACAGCATCGATCAGCCTGTGCAAATCATCTGGGCAGGAAAACCCTACCCGATGGACTACGGTGCCATCAACACTTTCAACAATCTAGTACGTATCTGTCGTGATCGACCTAATTGTGCTGTGCTGGTGGGATATGAACTGAAATTATCTAAACTCCTGAAGCAGGGTTCAGACATTTGGCTCAATACTCCGAGAGTGACCCGAGAGGCTTCAGGCACCAGTGGCATGACCGCCTCTATGAATGGATCTATAAACTTCTCTACTTACGATGGCTGGATCCCTGAATTTGCTCAGGACGGGCACAATGCTTTCATCATTCCTCCACCAGTGCCTGGTCAGGATTGGTCGACGATCGATCGAAATGACTTGAATGCTGCTTATCGAATCTTGCAGGAGGAGATCATACCGATTTATTACAAAGACCCCCAACGCTGGCTTTCCATTGCCAAGAACAGTATGCGCGAAGTTTTGCCATTTTTTGACTCGTCCCGGATGGCACATGAGTACTACGAGAAAATGTATTAATCTTGTTCAAAGTGACTTGACTAAATGCAGCTCCCATCACCCATAAAATGTATCGATCTCGCGAGAGAAATCGATGCCATTCTTATCGGTGATCAAGATCGGATGATCAGAGGGATCAACGAGATTCATAAGGTCGTGGAAGGTGATCTCACCTTTGTAGATGTAGAAAAATACTATGCGTCATCATTGGCATCGGCCGCTTCGGTCGTGCTGATCAATAAAGAGACGGAGTGTCCTCCAGATAAGTCGCTCTTAATCGTCAAAGATCCCTTTCAGATTTACAATGATCTGATCGAGCGTTTTCGACGAAAGAACGGATTGACTTCCGCCGTCGATCCAACAGCAATCATCCATCCCAGTGCCATCCTAGAGCCAGGAGTTGTGGTGGGTCCCGATGTCAAGATTGGAGCAAATTGTTACGTCCAAAGCAATTGCTACATCGGTGGCGGCACCCAAATCGGCGAGCGGGTCATCATTGACGCAGGCACAACCATCGGCAGCAACGCCTTCTATTTTAAGGACTACGGCACCCATCGAGAAAAATGGCACAGTGGTGGCCACGTCTGCATCGAAGACGATGTGTTTATCGGTTCGCTGTGCACCATCAACCGTGGAGTATCGGGCATCACTCGCATCGGCAAGGGCAGCAAGCTCGATTGTCAGGTTCATGTGGGACATGGTGTGGAGATAGGCGAAGATTGCCTAATCGCCGGGCAGGTTGGGATCGGGGGCAAAACCATCATCGGCAACTGGGTCACCATCTATGGGCAAGCCGGTATTGCCAACAATCTCGTGATTGCTGATCGAGTTACGGTTTTGGCAAAAAGTGGGATTGGCCACAATCTCGAAGAAGGCAAAACCTATTTT
>CAJQNM010000266.1 GCA_905479665.1 uncultured Saprospiraceae bacterium | reverse complement strand
CTTTTCTTTGCGGGAGATCAATCGTATGATCACCAAGAACACACTGCTGCATGGCTCAAGTTTGGGCTTCAATTTCGGGAGCTCTTTCGCGAACGGCCGTGCATTACCATACCTGATGATCACGACATTGGGCAGGGAAATATTTGGGGCGAGTACGGAAAGAAAGCCAGCTCAGCGGCCGGGAATGATGGCGGCTATTTTTATGACGTCGATTATGTAAAGATGGTAGAGCGCTGCCAGACTTCACACTTGCCAGATCCTTTTGACCCCACACCGGTAGAACGGGGCATTAAGGTTTACTATACCAATCTGACGGTGGGAGGTGTTGACTTTGCCATCCTTGAGGATCGAAAATTTAAGTCTGGACCCAAAGGAAAAATCCCTCAGCAGGGGCCACGCCCAGATCATATCCGCAATCCTGATTACGATCCATCGTCGGTAGATGTTGCGGGATTGGAGTTATTAGGTCAGCGGCAATTGGATTTTATCGACGCCTGGGGCAAGCAAAACAGTGGGACACAGATGAAGGCGGTGCTGTCGCAAACTGGTTTTTGTGGCGGGGCACATTTGCATGGCAAGAAAGAAAATAGGCTTCATGCGGATATGGATTCAAATGGCTGGCCGCAAACCGGACGCAATAAAGCATTAAGCGCTATCAAGCAGGCAAACGCAGTACACATCGCCGGAGATCAGCACCTGGCAACAATTATTCGGCATGGCATCAACAAATTTGATGATGGCCCTTGGGCATATGTCGTTCCTGCCCTCGTAAATAATTACTATTCTCGCTGGTGGTGGCCAGAAGATGAGAAGGGAGGAGTAGGTGCAAATGACAAATTGCCCTGGACGGGGCAGTATCTAGATGGATTTGCAAATCGCATCACCATGCACGCCTACGCAAATCCGGAAGGCCCATCGAGTGGTGGTGGATTTGGACTGATTCGATTTAATACCAGCAGCAAGGCGGTCACTTTTGAAGCATGGCCACGAGATGTAGATGTCACTGCCGAAGACGCAGAGCAGTTTACTGGCTGGCCGATGACCATCTCTCTGGATTAAGTCATCTTGATGAGGGCAGCTTCCAGCAAGGAGATCAAAGATGAATTGGGACGCAGATCTCCAAAGGAGCTGCTCGACCTGGTATTGCGACTCGCTCGATTTAAAAAAGAGAACAAAGAGCTACTGACCTACTTGCTCTTTGAAATCGAGGATGAGTGGGCCTATGTGCAAAGCATTAAGGCACTGATGGATGTACAATTTGAAGAAATAAATCGCAAGAATTATTATTTCATCAAGAAGGGTATGCGCAAGACATTGCGGGAAATAAAAAAATACATTCGATATTCCAATGCCAAAGAAACGGAGGTGGAAATATTGATTTATTTCTGTCAGAAAGTGCAGCAGTTTTCACCGACGTATAAAAGAAGTCGAGTAATCACAAACATGTATGATCGACAGCTTAAATTAATAGAAAGTCGGCTGGGGAAATTGCATGAAGATTTGCAATTTGATTACAAGGAGGGGGTTGAAGGGTTACGTAGGGGGTAGATTAATGCACATCTTCAAAGAAAAACAACGCATTATTATTGAGATCATGGAAGCCAAATTCATGTATTCCAGGGTGTGTTGAGAGCAATTGTGCGTCATGGACATGAAAGCGGATGACCGAACCTCCAAGCAAGGGGTCCTCCGCTAGGTTTGACAATCATTCCATGAATATCTTGTGCTTCACTTCGCGCTTGCCAATCTCTCCGCTTCGCTCCGCGCTTGGGAATCGCTCTAAGAAAAGTTGATGCACGTGAAACTATCGATGAGACGTACTTCCTCGGCGAGCAATTTTACGTCTTCGTAAGGTACGTAATCAAATTTTCAGAAATACTCATGTTGCATTGCAATACTATTGTTTTTTGTGATTGGGTCGTTCGCGTGAATCCTTCCATTGTGGTTTTAACCCATTGCTGGCGAAATTCAAGGGGCTGACGCACCCTTGGAATGAGTTGCGTTCTAATGGACGCTTGAGTCCTTGAAATGAGTTGTGTTTGGAGCGTGCTGTGAGTTTATTTCTCAACCATAATCTCAACACGGTCGGTTGCGGCTTTTTCATCTTTGCCACCCATGCCCACAAACGAAATTTGTCTATTCCGTACACCCTGGGCCACAAGCATGTCATGCACAACTTTGGCTCTGGCCCTTGAAAGCTTTTTGTTGTCGGATTCGCTCGTACCGTCGTCGGTGTGGACTTGCACTTGGATTTTTGAATCTGGAAATTCTTGCAGGGCCTGGGCCAATCCTTCCACTTCACTTTTCGAAAAGGAAGCGATCCTCTCCGACTCCGGGTTAAAAATAATATCGGACATCGTGTAGGTGGAGCCCTCTGTGATTTCTTTTTTGGAAAAGATGCCGCTGAAAACCTTCTTAAAACCAGAGGCATCATCCTCAACTGTTTCTTCGGTAGGTGGTTGATCGGATATCTCGGAAATTCCGATTTGTCGGCCTTCTTTGTCAAAATAGACTCCCTCTCGCTCATCAAACTCTCCTTCGGGGAGGATTATTTCACCTTGCTTATCGATCAAATTTCCATAACTATTGACTGCCAATACCCGGGTTTCGCTCGATGAGGAATTTGTTGTTGTTACAGGAGGGGTGGTGGTGCTGACTGCTTCCTCAGTTTTGGTCGGCTCAACATCACTTGCAGGGGCAGCCTGCTTCGGCTGAACGACTCTGGCGGGTGTTTCTGTCTTGACCACAGGTACTGATTCGGCAGGAACGTCACGCTGTTTGAAGTACCAGACGAGTGCTGCAATGGCGGCCAGGGGAAGCAACCACTTAAGAATACTGGATCCCCCACCGCCTTGTTTTTCGTTTGCCTTCGCACCAGTTGTAGTACTTTCTAGGTTTATCGCCTGGTGCAATAAGATCAAGAAGGAGTTTTGATCCTGCAGATAAC
>CAJQNM010000265.1 GCA_905479665.1 uncultured Saprospiraceae bacterium | reverse complement strand
AACCGCTGGACACCCACCCAGCCCAACACCAACATTCCAAGTGCTATTGGGGATGCTACCTATAATATTCCAAAGTCCGACCGCTACATCGAAGATGCTTCCTATACCAGGATAAAAAACATCTCGCTGGCTTATGTTTTTCCGAAAGATCTCATTTCAAAATGGAAATTAGGGGGCGCTAAAATATATGTGTCAGGGTATAACCTATTCACTTTTACCAACTATTCGGGTTTTGACCCGGAGTCCTCTACCGATGTGGATGTGAGGGGCGGTGTGGATCTGGCGACATTTCCAGAGCAGAAAATATATACCGTTGGCCTGGATATTTCTTTCTAAATAATGACAAATATGAAATTCAAAAATATGATCCTGCTGGTCTTTGGTTTTTTAATTATCCAAAGCTGTGTAAAACTGGAGGAAGAAACACCCGGACAACTCACCACCGACTCTCTTTATAAAACCCAAACAGATTTTGAAACGGCGGTTATAGGTCTGTACAGTCCGCTCTTTGGTGATTATGCAGCCTTCGATTTTGACTGGCCCCTCATTATGACTGCAGGCGGGGAGGACATTGACAGCGAGGCGGGCATTTTTAAAAATTTTGATGAGTTGCGGGTTGACCCTGCCAGCTCATCCATCGCAACTATGTGGAAGGCCTTGTATAAGTCCATCAACAACGCCAACGTCATCCTCGGAAATTTGGATAAATCGGAATTTAGTGGAGAAGCCTTAGGCCATATCGAAGGTCAGGCTAGATTCATGCGAGCATTTTGTTATTTCTATCTGACCCGTTGGTTTGGGGAAATACAAGTCATCACTTATGAAAACCAAGGTGAATCCAACACCGTTGCCCAATCTTCCTTTCGGGAAATATATGATTTCATCGTTGCCGATTTGAAAATTGCCGAAGAAAAGCTGCCCGCTTCTTTTTCTGAAATAGGCAGGACTACAAAAGGCGCAGCCAAAGGCTTATTAGCAAAAGCCTATCTGACAATGGGTGGCTGGCCCCTCGAAGATGCCAGTCAATTTGCCTTAGCAAGAGACAAAGCCAGAGAAGTAATGGACATGGGTGTTTATCAATTGGAAAATGATTTTGCGGAACTCTGGAAAGCGGAAAATAAATTTAGTAATTCTGAATTCATCTTTATCCTTCAGGGTATTTCTTCCGCTGGAGCGGCCAATGCCAGTCACCTACATATCGCCAGTCGCCCTATTGCCGATAATGGCTGGGGAGATTTTTACACCGAGGAACGTTTTCTCAATGCTTTTCCGAAAGGCCCCAGGAAGGAGGCTTCCTTCCGACTGACTTTTCATGATGGTTCGACTTGGGATGAAAACAACGTGCCTGGTGGTGGCCCTGGTCATCCCTTCATCGCCAAATATCGAAATGCAGGAGGCCCTTGTGTTAGTCAAGTTCCTGGCAATATTTGCTTAGAAGATGGCGATGGTTTTTTTCCCGCTTTGCGCTACGCCGATATATTGCTCATTTATGCGGAAGCTGCCAATCTTGCGGGAGGAAGCCCATTTCCTGAAGCGATTGAAGCGGTCAATCAGGTAAAGAGAAGAGCAGCAGGAGAAGATATTTTTACCCCAAATACAGATGTGGATTTACCAAATGGAATTTCTTCCACCGCATTTGACGAAGCCGTTCTAGCTGAACGCAATTGGGAATTGGCTTTTGAAGGCAAGCGTTGGTTTGATTTGGTAAGGCGAAAAATGGTGGTCGAGGTCAATAGTGCCATTCATGGTGGTGTGACGGAAACTGACCGCTTGCTACCCAAGCCAACTTTGCAGGTGGATTTGTCGGAAGGCTTACAACAGAACGACGGGTATTAGAATACATTCCCCATGAATATCTCCATCCTGCAAGGGACGATGACGTCTAAAACCCAAAATCTACTTTTTCCTCGGAGCGGCCTTCTTCTTCGCAGCCTTTTTCTTCGGTGCTTTTTTCTTCTTGATCATACCCGGAGCTTGCTCTTCAATTAATTGCTCAATATATTCTCGAGTATATTCTTTGGCTTCCTCAGATGTGATTCTGGTTCCGTCTTCCTTTTTAGGAATTTTGAAATTTTTCTTTTTGTATTTGATGAATGGCCCCCATCTTCCATTCTCAACGGAGAGCTTGTCTTCTGCCCAGTGATGGATATAGCGATTTGCTTCTTTTTCTGCCTTCACTTTAATTAATTCGATCATGGTCTCAAAAGGCAGATCTTCCGGATCATATTTCTTCGGAATATTTACAAAGAGACCATTCCATTTCAGAAAAGGACCGAAGCGCCCCTTTCCTTTCGTGATCGGGAGATTTTCGTAAGTACCAACTGGAGCATCTTCTTTTTTCTTGCGTTCGATTAATTCGATCGCACGTTTCATGTCTACATCAAAAGGATCTTCTCCCTTATCCAGTGAGACAAATTTCTCTCCAAATTTCACATAAGGACCAAAACGACCTCGGCTTATAATCACAGGCAGCTCCTCGTACTGCCCCAATTCAAGTGGTAACCGAAACAACTCCATGGCCTGCTCCAGAGTGATCGACTCGATGGATTGATCAGGATTGAGATTGGCAAATTTTGGCTTCTCATCTTCACCTACTTCATCACGACTTCCGATCTGAATCATCGGAGAACCAAAGCGAGAAATGCGTGCGACGATACTGTAGCCCGAACCTTCTTCCTTGCCCAGCAACCGCTCTCCAGAGTGGCGCTCGGCATGCTCTAACGTTTCTTCTACATCCTTATGAAAAGGCAAATAAAAGGTCTTGAGCATCTCTTGCCATTTTGCTTGGCCGTCAGCAATGTTGTCAAATTTCTTCTCGATATCAGCCGTAAAACCATACGTCATGATCTCCTCAAAATGCTTCGAAAGAAAATCTGTTACGACCATTCCCACATCCGTAGCGATAAGTCGATTGCTACTTGCGCCCGTTACTTCCGTGAGCGATTCCACTTTGATCTCCCCAGCTGCGAGTGTAAGCACGCGGTAGGGACGCTCCACTCCTTCTCTACGTTCTTTGACAATGTAGCCTCGTCCGGGCTCCATGATCTTGCTGATGGTTGGTGCGTAGGTAGATGGACGACCTATGCCCAGCTCTTCCAATTTTTTGACCAAAGTCGCCTCGGTATATCTTGCTGGCGGCCGGGTAAATCGTTCTTTGGCTTCGATGGTTTCATAAGTGAGTTGCTGACCTTCCTTCACTGGAGGTAGAATACCTTTAGTGGCCTCCGTATCGTCGTCATCGGTAGATTCCAGGTAGAGTTTCAGAAATCCGTCAAACTTCAATACTTCACCAGTGGCTGAAAAAATTTGCTCGGGCGCTGTGGAGGGTTCTATCGTAACAATCGTGCGCTCCAATTCGGCCTCAGCCATCTGGCCAGCCACTGTACGTTTCCAGATCAGGTCATACAGTCGCTCCTCGTCGTGATCATTTCCTGCTTGCGTACGTTCAAAATAGGTAGGTCGAATGGCTTCGTGAGCTGCTTGAGCATCCTTCTTACTTTTATATCGTCGGGTCTGTAAATACCGGTCTCCGTAGTTCTTGGTCACTACATCCGCGATCGCACCAATAGCTGTTTCGCTCAGATTTATGGAATCGGTCCGCATGTAGGAGATGTGCCCACCCTCATACAGTTTCTGTGCGATAACCATCGTGCGCTTTACGGAAAAGCCAAAGCGACGACTCGCCTCCTGCTGCAAAGTCGATGTGATAAATGGTGCAGGTGGCCGACGCTTCGAAGGTTTAACTTCAATTTTACTAATCGAAAAATCAGCATCCTTGATGAGCTCTAGAAATGCATTGGCCTCTTTAGGTGTTTCTAAGTTCCTTTTTAGATCAGCTTCCAGCTTTACCTTTCCGCCCTTTTCATCTTCGACCTCAAATACCGCAACAACCTTAAAGAATGAAACCGGTTCAAACGCATTTATTTCACGCTCCCGATCTACAATGATCTTGACCGCCACAGATTGTACTCTCCCTGCAGATAATTTTCCCTTTACTTTTCGCCATAAGATTTCGGAGAGCTCAAAACCAACCAAACGGTCGAGAATCCTCCTAGCTTGCTGGGCATTGACCAGGTTTAAGTCGACTGTTCGGGGTGACAATACTGCTTTCTTGATGGCCGGAGCAGTGATTTCACGAAAGACGATCCGCTTGGTGTGAGCTGGGTCAAGGCCCAGGACTTCACAAAGATGCCACGAGATAGCCTCTCCCTCACGATCCTCATCCGTCGCGAGCCATACATCAGTTGCCTTCTTGGCCGATGATTTTAGATCATTGACTACTTTTTGCTTTTCAGGGGAAATGATGTATTTGGGCTGGAAGTCATTTTCTACGTCTACGGCTCCAGGTTTCTTTTCTAGATCACGAACGTGTCCATAACTGGACTTAACGGTAAAATCGGATCCGAGAATTTTTTCGATGGTCTTGGCCTTTGCCGGAGACTCAACAATGAGCAGATTCTTTGCCATACTTGAGATTTATGAGTAACGCGTTTGCGAAGTCGGCGCAAAATTAAGATAGATTGTCAAACATCCTAATCCGCTATTTTTAGAACAGCAGTGTGTATAGCATCTAATTCTGCTGCGAACTGTCGATCGGAACCAGTCGTGCCAAACGTAGTTTTTCACGCGCTTCAGCAAGTTGAGTAGCCAATGCTTTTTGTGCTAGATCACGTCCACGTAGGTGCCGGTGGTAAAAGATCATCATCGCCTTGGTCATGTCTTCAGGATGGGTGATTCCCATACCTTTCAAATGGTGCGACAAACGACTACCAGAATCAAAACCCCAGTTTACCCGAAGCCACCTGCCAAAGCCGAAGAAGAGCTTCTTGACTAAATCCTCCTCCGCAAGCACTTTAATTTTCTCCTTCGATCGGTCGGCAACAAGCTCATCTAGCACTGTGACTGCATCGCTGACATCAATGGGTATGTAATGTCCATCCAAATGATCTTTGGTGATTCTCTGCTCATAGGTTGCTAAAAAACTCTGATATGCGGTATCCCGCTCAGCCTCCGATTGAGCTTGAAGCAAAAAATGAGACCCAAGACAAAAGATAAATACGGAAAGTGGTCGTGTCATAATTTAATGTGGAACTGAACAACTAAAGCACCTCTGAAGCTTCATTGAGCATTTCCGCCCTCAAAAGATGAAAAACAAAGGCCTTCCCCCGGATGTCCGTACTTAACGCAAGAGTACTATCCGAATCAATTTGAAATTCGTACGAAACAGCCGGTTCGCTCTCCTGATCGATCACAGATCCATGCAGATGGAAGGGATAGGTACCATCCTCGCCCAAGATATTTGTGTTCATCTGATCTGCCAGAAATTCGAAATAGAGATTTTCCAGCCTGTCAGAATCCTCTCCATCGATCGAAGCAGATGTAAGCTCCCAGCGACCATTCAATTCTTGAGCAGCTGCTGTATCTGACGAACAGGCTATCGGGAGCCCCATCAACAAGACCAGCACTAAACTTCCCCACAAATTCTTATTCATGTGTTTGAGATTGCACTTCAATAAAAGTGATTTCAGGCAGAATACCAACCCTGCCTGGATATCCCAACATGCCTAAGCCTCGATTGACGTAGAGATATTGGTCTTTTTCCCGATACAAGCCTGCCCATTGCTTATAAACGTATTTCACCGGACTCCATTTTATCAATCCAGCTATTTCGATGCCA
>CAJQNM010000264.1 GCA_905479665.1 uncultured Saprospiraceae bacterium | reverse complement strand
TCAATGTTTGCCAGCGCCGCTTCGGTTCCTTCTTCTCCCAGCATGCCAGACATCTTCTCGATTGCCTCGATGGCGATCTCGCGTTGCATTTCAATCAAACCCGGATCAACAAAATTACTCAAGACATAGTAGAAAACGATGTAGAAGAGGCTGGCAATCACGTACGTAAGGAAGCCTGTCTTGAGTGCGTCTTTGAATTCAAAGTGATCGGAGGTGCGTTTATCCTCCCGTGTTGCTTTCGATACAAAAAAGATGTAGATGATCCACACCAAAAATCCTGAAAAGCTTAGAAACATTTTGGTATCTGCGATGTAGAAGAGGAGCGAAGCTACAACAGCGGTGAGCCCCCCAATGACTCCATTGCGTACGGCAGGGTTTTCGAAATCCATATTGATTAAAATTTATATGACAAAACTACTCTATACGAAGGTAACGAATCCACAAGCACTGTGTTTAAGTTTGTACTTCGTGAAAACGGCCCTTGGTGATTGCTCCAAGCACGCGACCGGGGAGGTTTTCATTAAAATAGGGAGAATTGGCAGACTTTGATCCACGCATGAGGGGATTTGGTAGTGTCGTTCCGCTGGTAGAGAATAGGGTGAGATCAGCAGGAGAATCCTTCTGGATTGTCAAGGGTTGGAGTCCCAAAAGGCGTCGAGGATTGGCGGAGAGACATTGGGCCACGTAGTCCAATTTGCGTCTTTTGCCAAATGCAGTAAGTAAGAGCGAAAAGGTGGTTTCGAGCCCGATGGCCCCAAAATCGGCATAGGGAAACTCGAGTTTTTTATGTTCTGGTTCCACCGGCCGATGGTTGCTGCTGATCACATCGATGGTCCCATCAAGGACGCCTCCCAAAAGTGCTAGACGATCTGATTCCAAACGCAGTGGAGGCTCAACTTTAAAATTGACATTAAAACCTTCGAGTGCTGTTTCCGTCTCGACAAGATTCATTGCAGCGACACTTGCGTAAAGTTGAAGCCCTTCTTTTTTTGCTGATCGGATCAACGCTACACTTTCTGCACAACTGACCAGAGAGACCAAGAGTCGGGATTCGGTATACCTAAGCAGATCAATGTCGCGCTTGATCATCATCGTCTCGGCTAATTTTGAGATGCCCCGGAGTCCCAATGAAACACTGGTCGGACCCTCATGGATGGTGCCCTCAGGAGCCAAATCACGTTGGTGTGGCCGATTTATCACCAGGCTGGGTATCGCTTTGCAGTATTCGAGTGCTCGCTGCATGACTCCGACACGCTGTACACTCTCCAAACCATCAGTGAATGCACAAGCACCGGCTGCATGCATATCAAGCATTTCAGCAAGTTCTATTCCTCCGGCATCTCTGGTGATGCTTCCAAGGGGGATGAAGTGGATGGGCGAAAGATCAGACTGAGTCCGGATGAATCCAACTTCAGATTGGGAGTGAATGACCGGTTGTGTATTGGGCATCACTGCCACAGCTGTGTAGCCACCTCTCAATGCTGCCTGGCCCAATGTTTTAAAATCCTCGATGTGCTCTAGACCGGGCTCCCCTGAAAATGCGCCAAGATCCAACCATCCGGGCGAGACACAAGCACCTTCAGATTCAAATGTTCGGTATTTGCCAGCAATTCGATTGCGGATCGCATCAATGCGACCGTCTTTGATCAAAATATCTTTAACCGAATTATGGTGAGGGGATGTGGGATCTATGATTCTTACCTGCTTAAGAATAAGTTGCATCAAGCATAGCTTTTCGGCCTCCAGAACCTAATAATGAGGGCCTCCAAAGCTAAAAAAATGAGGGCTAATACCAAGCAGTATTTCCAGAGGGCGACTCCTTTGTTCCGCTCCGTGATAAACTGACTTACATTCGCCAGTTGCGTACGGGAGATAATCGTGGCATCGTCCCCGTACATCTTCTCTAAGTCATCGGGTGCGAGGCATGTGGGGTCGCTTTCGAGCCGATTGGTATTAAATGCATAGGAGGTGATGGGCTGATCAGCTTCGAGCTGCAGACTATAAAATCCGGCTTCCGAAATCTGATTGTGTAGGTTTAGAATGACTTTTTTTCCGAAGGACTGCTGACCCGGAATAAAAGTCTCTTTCCCTTTCATTTTATATACGACATCGGTGTTGGAGCTCTGGTTTTCAATTTCGATAATATTGTCTTCGCCAATGGTGAAAGCGATCGGCCTGCGTAGATTTGAGCTTAATGCCATTTTATATAACATGGGTACAAAAACTTCGGCTTGCAGCACGAGTGAATTTGATTTGTCGTCAAGTGGAGCAGTGCACAGAAAAAAGCTGCCAGTGCCAATGCGAAACTTACTCAGGAAACTCTGGCCATTGCGATAGGTCAGCAGTTTTTCGTAACCCGAGCCTCGGCCATCGAGGGTGAAATTTCCTTGGGTAGAGGGGAGTCGCAAATTCCCTCGTGTGGTTTCGAAAACATCATTGAAGACAAACTCTTCTCGATTTACAAAGTTGACAATCTTGGGTACGGTGTCCCAACTGCCCAATTTACTGGCGCGTAAATTTTCCAAAAATTGATTGTAGGTTGGAATATTGGCATTCCTGGCAGGGAAAAGCAACACATTGCCACCCGCCTCCATAAAGCTCTTGAGTGCACCTGCCAGTCCGGAGGACACAGCGGTGAGATCAGAAACGACAATTAATTTATTTCGATTAAATGAAGAATAATCTAGATTTCGCGCAGGTGCACTTTGGTGTTCAAAATAGTCAGCACTACTAAAGGCCGCATCCAGATAGACGTTTTCATCCCCATCATTAATGGAGAGGGTAGGTATTTTCTGTTTTAGATCGAAGGTGATAAAGTAGTTGTCATCAAATGTGATGGGGAAATCGGTGATCCGCAGTTCGATCTCTTGAATGCCTGCTTCCAATACGTTGATGATGACGGTGTCGATCAGACTTGCCTGCGGAGCTATGTCGATCGAGCTTAATGGTTTTACTACGCCATCTTTGCGCATGCTCAGTTGCAGATTGTCGGCAGTCTCATCAGACCAATTGCGAATTTTTACAAAAAGGCGATTGGGTTTGTTCACCATTTGCACGGGTGCCTCAAACCAGGCAGAATCGATGCTCACGTTTTTTTCGATGACGGCCTGTAGATGGACGATATTGTACTCGTAGGTTGTATCCGATAAATCCAGATCGGCAATGTTTTTTTGAAAATCAGAGAGATAGTAAGTGATCTTATTTTCGGTGGGCTCCCGACCGAGCAGTTCTTTTTGGCGCTGCATGATCTGGGAGAGTGGATGGACCTCAGGCGTGAGCTGGAGATCTTCAATGATGGCCAGTGCCTGGTCTTTTTGCAATAGGCGCTGCTGACCGGCATTCAAGTCATGGGCGATAATCTGAAATTCATCTTCGAGATCGTAGGCCTTGACAATATCCGCGGCTCGTTTCTTGGCCTCTTCCAGCAATGGAGCATCCTGACTGAGCGATGCCATCGAAAATGAATTATCGATGAAGAGGCTCACGACCTTCTTGCCTTTTTTGATTTTGGCATCCTGATGTAAAAACGGTTGGGCAAAGCCCAGCACGAGGAGTGCAATGGCCAAGAGCCTACATAGCAGGATCAGTAAATTTTTGAGGCGACTGCGGATGCTTGATTCCTCTTTGATCTCGCGCAGGAAACGGACATTGGAAAAAAGTACCTTTTTGTAGCGACGAAAATAAAAGAGGTGGATGAGCACCGGAATGGCAAGCAGAGCCAAAGCTCCCAAAAAAAGAGGATAGACAAACTGCATAGGCACGTAAATGTAAGGTCTTAAACGGTGATGTACGAGTCTGAGGTATGAGTCATTTCAATCAGTTCTCACCTTTCTTCATCCGTACCTTCTTATAGGCCCGACTAGCCACTATGATAAAGAGAACCAGGCCTAAGACAATGAGCAAGATCTGCCACCCCGGGAGCGCTCCACGAAAGACAGCCAGTAGCACGATGGTAACGAGGATGAGGGTGGGGATTTCATTAAACAGGCGCATGCGATCACTGCTGAGGGGAATCTCTCCCTTGGCTAGCTTGCGCAACATACGTGGAAGAGACTCGCTGTAAGCCGCCAATAGAAGGACCAAGACCAGCTTCACGTGCAGCCATCCTTCTTGTAAGTACTCCGGATTGACCACAAGCATACCGATGCCACCAATAAAGGTGATGACCATCGCGGGCCGCATGATGATCTTAAACAATCGCTGCTCCATGGAGGAATACTGCGCCGCCAGAATTGCGTACCCTTCCTTCTTTTCAATGAGGGCCTCCACGTGATACACCATAAGGCGAGGCAGGTAGAACAGGCCAGCAAACCATGCAACAAAACCAATGAAGTGTAGCGCCTTAAGTGAAAGGATGTCCATAGTGGCAAGCAAAGTAAGATTTTCTATTGGAGCGGGGAAAGACGAACGTAGCGATTCGCAAGCAGACCTATGCCGGCAGGCAGCGTAGGGATTGGAAAGTGCGGGCTTTAGGTATCTGCGGCTGGCTCTGAAATAACGAGTCTAAAAAAGCCCCTAATGAACTAACAAATTCTTTGTCAAGACATTAGAGGCTTGATATAGTACCGAAGGCGGGAATCGAACCCGCACGTCATTGCTGACACTGGATTTTGAATCCAGCGCGTCTACCAATTCCGCCACTTCGGCTGTGGATCGTAAAAATAGAAAATCTAGCTTGGTAGAGCATTTTCTGAAAAGAAGAGTGCTCACACCCAACAAGTGCCGCAGGGGGGAGTCGAACCCCCACGCTCTTACGAGCACACGCCTCTGAAACGTGCGTGTCTACCAGTTCCACCACTGCGGCATTCAGATCAATGATCAGAGTGTGGCAAAGATTACAAAATCAGCGGACTCTTTGCACACTTCTTGATCTCTATTGGTTACCTTTTGGGTGCATAATAAAGCGATATGAAACGTAAACAATCTTCTC
>CAJQNM010000263.1 GCA_905479665.1 uncultured Saprospiraceae bacterium | reverse complement strand
TCTATTCGATTGAGCTCAAAGGAGACATCATGATTCAAAAGGGAAAAATTAATACTCCAGACGAAGATCATGACCTCTGGGAACGCTGGATAAAAGTAGGCGATCTGTATGATGAGAATTTCGACCAGGTGTATGGTACCTGGCAACTTACGGAAGCACAATACGGTACTGAAGAGATGTCAACCGAGATGATTTCAGATAAATATCGGAAAGTGCTCAAGGTGATCACCCCCGACTACTTTGTAGGCACATTTTTTGGACACAATGGCGAGAACTTCAGTATGACGTATGGTAAATGTGTGCTCTCTGATGCTCGATACAAAGAAACCATATTGGCCCGGTCTGGAACAGATGAGCTCATCGGCTATAGTCCTACTTTTTTCGTTTCCCTACGTAAGGATGGAAAATTGCACCAGCATGGCTACCTGAATCATGGTCCTTACGAGGACCATTTACTGAATGAAATCTTTACTCGAGCAGAGGAGCGAGAAGAGGGTGGATTGTTTGACCGAAAGGCGATATTGGCTGCAATACGCGGTGAATCACAGTCCTTTGCTGACCAGGATATGGAACGTTTTGGAGATTGCTTTACGGAGGATGTGTCGTATGCAACCTACAATCCTGACATCGGAGCCATCGATAGTGAAGGACGAGATGAATTGGTGAAACGCACAAAGGCACACATCAAAGCCAATCCGGAAAAATGGGACATCAGTGGCCTGTCAAGGTCGGACATCCGGATGAAGATTTCTAAGGACCTAGCTTGGGTGTCTTATCTTCAAGAAGACTCCATCACAAGTACACGGACAAGGGAGTTGCGTATTTTGCAAAAAATTAATGGCCACTGGAAAATTGCTGCACTATCTGCCATACCACTAGGAATAGATTAGGGGCCAGCCTCGGCAAATCACGAGGCAGTCCGAGCATTAATAAAAGATAGAAGATAGTGGTCAAGAATGATTCGTATTCAGTGGCATAGCTTTTAACGTAATATCAATGTTGGAAAAAGACGCCAAGTCCCCATTGATTGGAATTTGAAAAAAGGAATGATCAATATCTGAGGTGTGATACGGCTGGTCCCAATGTGCTGATTGTATTCCTCAAATTATTTTAACCATAACATGAACTGGAAGTTGGGTAAGTAGGGTAGACAGGTTGTTCTCGCTATCTTGCCCTCTTATGAGGATCCTCGCTTTTATTCTTTCACTAGCCGTCTTGCCCACTGGTCTAGCAGGACCAGAACCATGTATTGCGATTCTAGGAGATGTTCCATTGAGTACTCGGACCTCTAATTACATAATGGACGTAGTCCTTGACGAAGTCAATCACCAGGTACAAGGTTCCAGTACAATTGAATGGATAAATCGATCTCCAGACTCAGTGCATACTGCTAGACTTTATATGTATCTGAATGCATTCAGCAGCCAAGAAACGAGCTATCTGCGAACAGGACGTGGAGTGGGTGCGGACCAAGCAAGCGATAGAGCAGCTAGTGACTGGGGCTGGATCCAAATACTAAATCCCCGACAGGATTCTTTATCGATCTTAGATCAAAACTATATATCCCTCGATGATGGCAACGAGAAAGATCAATCCGTGCTGGAGCTCGTCTTGGAAGAAGCCGTCGCTTCAGGTGACACGTTGATCCTTTCTTTTGACTTTGAAGCAAAATTGCCAAGAATAATGGCCAGGTCGGGCTACGCAGAGCATGGTTTTATGCACTGGGTACATTGGTATCCAAAACTGGGCGTGTATGAGCAAGATCGATCGGGAAATTGGGGCTGGAATTGCCATCAGTTTCTCCCCCAGATGGAGTTTTATGGTGATCACGGAAATTACGAAGTGACCATTGACGCACCCAGCAAATGGACGCTCGGTGGCTCAGGGTGCATGAGTGAAATCGAAGGCAAGGCCGGAAGATCTCAGTTTCGATTTCTGGCTCACGATGTGATTGATTTTGGCTGGGTGGCCTCCCCCCATCTTGCCGTAATTAATCATCAGTGGAGGGATGTACACATTCGCTACCTGTATCCACCCGCTCACACTGGACATGTCGATCGCTTGCTGCAGGCGGCCACTTTTGGATTAGATTATATGCACGAGTTTGTTGGGCCCTACCCATATGCCAATCTGACTATTCTTGATCCTCCGGTCTATGCACTGCGTAGCGGGTTTATGGAATATCCAACTTACATCACAGGTGGGTCTTTCTATGCCTGGCCGACTCAGATTCGCACCATCGAATCGCTTGTATTACACGAATTTGCCCACCAATACTTCATGCAGATAGTGGCCAATAATGAAAAGGAAGAACCCTGGCTTGACGAGGGATTTGTCACCTATTATGAAGATCGCATCATGGAGGCAATGCTGGGCGAACATTCTTCATTGTTTGATATTCTTGGCTATCACGTTTCGAATAGTCAATTTACGCGCAATGAATACGTCTCTATTGCCGAGACAGACACAGATCCGATTGCCACAAAAAGTTGGGAGATTGATGGGCCCTATAAAGGAATAGTCTATTCTAAAACGGCCACTCTTTTGAAAACAATTGATCGGTACATGGGGCGAGATTTATTTGATCGGATGATGCAATCGTACTTTGAGCAACACAAATTTTCCCATCCTCGGGGAGAGGACTTCCTGCAAATATTGCGGCAGTTTTTTCCTGAAGACAATATTCTGACTCCAAATTTTGAGGCCTTTATCAAAGAGGCAATCTACGGCACGGGGACGTGTGACTATTCGGTAGAAGGTTTTGAACAGATTGAACAGGAGAACGGATATGCTCAAACGGTTAGGTTAAAAGGTATGGGTGACCTCAAGATGCCAGTGGAGGTGATGATCAGCTACGAAGATGGACTCGATCAAATCATAGTATGGGATGGTCAAGAACAAACCCATGTGATTGAGCTATTTGACAATCGTAAGATTCGTTCCGTCGAGATTGATCCAAGTCGCAAGAATTT
>CAJQNM010000262.1 GCA_905479665.1 uncultured Saprospiraceae bacterium | reverse complement strand
TTAAGCATTTCGTCGAAAAATGAGACTACGCGAACTTGGATTCTGTGTCTAGGTGGTCGGATGAGCAAGGCTCCTTTATCTCGATGCGAATACTCCCGATTGCAGAACCTAACATAGATCAAGGCAAAATACTTGCTAATCCTTTGCAATCCACCTAGCTTTATATGACAGCGATTTAATAAGGCTCATTGGGGCATAATAGTACAATCAAGATGGAAAAACTAGTAAATGCATTATCAAACCTGGTAGGTAAGGGGAGAACATTTAAGCTCTTGTTTAATCTCTCTCCCATGTACCGAAGTACGGGTGGTCGCATCATGGAAGTCAGCGATGATCTCCGCTATGTAAAACTTAGATTACCTCTGGGCTACAAAACAAAAAACTATGTGGGCACGCTTTATGGAGGGCACATGTACAGCTGCATTGATGGGATCTACATGGTTCAACTTATCAATATCCTTGGAAAATCATATGTAGTGTGGGACAAATCGGCATACATAAAATTTAAGCGACCGGGCACTCAGACGCTATATGCGGAATTCGATCTCTCTGGAGAGCTCCTAGAACAAATCAAGATTGAAATAAATAAAAGTGGAGAAAAGGATTTCAATCTGTCCATTGCTTTGAAAGATCAAGAAGGTATTGTATACGCCGAAATTGAAAAGACCATCTACATCGCCAGCAAGGAATACTATCGCAAGAAAAGAAGCAAAGAACGCCACCAATCAAATGCGAAGCAGTTAAGTTGAGCTTGCACGACAATTATGCTGACACCCACCCAAAAAAGAAACCTATCTAGAATACTTCCATTTGGACTCATCTGGGGCTTCTTTGGTCTTCTCTACGTCCAGATTGAATATGGCATCTTGGGCGACACCGCCATCTACCCCTCTACGAATAACCTCTATGAATCTGGGGCCTCTTTCTTCTTCATCTCCTTCGGCTCTTTCATCATTGGAATCCTGATTGGCACAATCGAAGTTGTCTTAATGACCAAACTATGCTTAGGCAAATCCTTCCTTCAGAAGCTTCTGTTCAAGACCGCTATCTACCTCTCAGCTATTGTTTTGCTTACTTTGATCATCGCCCTCCTCGCTACTAGTGCGCGCTTAGATCGGCCTCTTTTTGATCCCACGGTGCTGCAGTCAATGTTGCAATATGCGAGCAACTTTGCCTTTTTGAGCATTGTAATCTACGCGGGCGCCATCGCACTACTGTCCCTCTTTATTCTGGAAATATCCAACTACCTAGGAATTGATATGCTCACCAATTTCTTCACGGGAAAATATCATCTTCCCCACGAGGAGGAGCGCATATTCATGTTTCTCGACATGAAGTCCTCGACAGTCATTGCGGAGAAACTTGGTAATATGGACTATTTCCAGCTACTCAATAGGTTTTATGCAGATGCAACAGACGCCATCATTGATACCTCCGGAGAAGTCTACCAATATGTAGGCGACGAAATCATTGTATCCTGGAATTTGAAAGAAGGACTCGCCAATCGAAACTGCATACGTTGCTTTTTCCTGATCAAAGAAACGTTTCGGGCCCTAGCCCAAAGCTATCTCAACCGATTTCAGATGGTTCCAGAATTCAAAGCGGGGTTCCATTGCGGAAAAGTGACCACAGGAGAAATTGGAGTTCTGAAGAAAGAGATCCTCTTTACGGGTGATGTGTTAAACACAACTTCAAGAATACAATCAAGTTGCAGCGATTACCTAACCGATATGCTCATCTCCATTGATTTACTCTCTCAGCTTGAGATAGGTGATGCCTATGAACTTTCTGAGATGGGTGAATGCCAGCTCAAGGGGAAAAAAGAAAAGATCGATCTCTACTCCCTCTCGAAAATTGATCGGAGTTTGAGCTCAATCTGAAAGAATGAGATCTCCCACGCAAAGCGTATCTTGTGTACAAGCAAAGAGTAGTCACGAAGTGCGATTTATAGAATTTTACAACTCCGTTCTAAATACCTCCATAACCACTTCTGATCATATGCCTTTTCCGGTGAAGAAAAATAAATTCACAAAGGGTTCCTTCATCACTCAGTATGACCAAGTTGAGAACGCCGTATATTTTATTAATGAAGGCATCGTTGAAATGACTATTAAAAGCTACATGTCAGAAAAGATCATAGACTTCTTCTTTAAAGACGAAATGGTCTCAGCGTTCACTTCGTTTTTGAATCAACTTCCAACTGATGTGCAGATTTCTGCATTGATCGATTGCGAAGTAGAAGTTATTGCTCACTCCGATTTGATGAAAGCGTATGACAGCTCGTTTGAGGCCAATAGATTTGGCAGGATCTTAACGGAACATGGCTACATCCGAAAATCCAACAGAGAAAAGGACTTGCTGACGAAGACCGCCGAAGAACGCTATATTGAGATGTTTCAAACCAAGGCGGATTATATAAATAACATTCCTGTAAACAAGATCGCAAAGTACCTGGGAATTCATCCCGAAAGTCTTAGCAGAATTAGAAAGAAAATAACCTGAATTCAAAAGAATCAAAATTCGCAGGTATGGAACCTGCGCTACCGGTTCCTCCAGCCACCGCCTGGGTCCGGATCCATTCCGGACCACTTGGATTAAATTAGTACTCAAATAACCTAACATAGGTCAAGTCCAATTATTTGCACGGTACTTGTAATCACCATAATTTTGCAGTGTACGTATTTTCAATAAAATTCAACACTAATAATTATGAAACAGATCATTTTAAATTTGCCTAGTCCGATCGACATTCTGCTAGATCCACT
>CAJQNM010000261.1 GCA_905479665.1 uncultured Saprospiraceae bacterium | reverse complement strand
ATCCTGATGTATTGGCTTTTCATGAGGCATTTTCAGACATCATTGCACTTTTTCAGCATTTCAGCTTTTCGGCAGTATTAAAGCATCAAATCGCTCGGACCAGAGGTGACTTGACCAGTCAGAATTTGTTGGCACAACTTGCGCAAGAATTTGGTACTGCGATCGGGTCGTACGGTAGTTTGCGAGATGCGATTGGAGAGAAGGACGAAGAAACTGGAGAATGGAAGCGAACTGAGCCTGATCCTCTGGAATACCAGAATGAAACGCAGCCTCATAAACGCGGTAGTATTTTAGTGGCCGCCATTTTTGATGCCTTTATAAGTATTTATCACAATCGGGTTGAAGACCTTTTTCGCATCTATACCAAAGGCACCGGCGTGTTGGCCGAGGGCGAAATTCACCCAGACATGGTCAATCGTCTTGCAGGTGAAGCAGCAAAGGCTTCGCAGCATGTATTAAATATGTGCATCCGGGCACTGGACTATTGCCCTCCAGTCGACATTACTTTTGGCGACTACCTTAGAGCGATTATTACTTCTGATTTTGATTTAGTCAAAGAAGACAATCGTTCGTACCGTCTTGCCTTTATTGAAGCTTTTCGCAAAAGGGGCATTTATCCCAGCGACATCAGGTCGCTCAGTATAGAAAGCCTTGTGCACAATCAATTATCTCTTTCGGATTATGATGGGCAAACACAGGAGCTGCTTGAGGTGATCGGTGACTTTTTACGAAACTATCACAAAGCCGTGATGTACCCAGATCCAAAAACCGACAATCGCTCACTGCGTCGCCGGATGTACGATCTAGCGAGAGCATATATTAGAGGTGATTCCAATCTGGTTATGGACGCTGGGTTGCACGCTCGATTAATGTATAAATTTCAGGGAGACCCGAAATTTGAAGAAATCACCGGACTCGCATTTAGTTATGATTTTTTGGACTTAGGTATCAGAGCGGGTGAAGGTGGCGGCCCAGCCATACAAATAGACAACCTGCGCATCGTCTCTCGTACCGGACCAAAGGATAACCATATCAATCACGTCGTCTTTGATCTCATCCAGACCGCTGAGCTCGATGTGACCTTAGAGACGGATATTAAATATAAGCCAGGTAAATCATACCTTTTTCGAGGTGGCTGCACCTTAATTTTTGACCTGTACGAGAATAAATTAAAATATGCCATTTCAAAGCCGATTCTAGATATTGAACGGAGTGGAAAGAAAAAACAAAAGAATACTCTAAATGTAGATCGATTGCGTCGGCAATATAAATACCTCACTGAAGATCGGATGGAAAGTATGTCGAGCTTTAACCTTTATTTCGGAGACGATGGCGACGATGCTTTTGTAGAGCCCTTTGCATTTTTACATAATCAGGATAATCAATTGTAAATGGCAAATAAAAATGTAGCACGAGTTGATGTCCGAATGTACAAAATGGGTACAGGCGATTGCTTTGCACTGAAATTTATTGACGAAGACGAAGACGTAACCTTTAAAATGATCATCGACTCTGGCGCACAGAGCGGAAGCAAGGTTCGTCTCACACCCTATGTCAAAGATCTTCTTACCTACGTAGATGGGAGCATCGACGTGCTAGTCATTACCCACGAACATCAGGATCACGTACTGGCCTTCCAACGGTGCAAGGAATTATTTCAAAAGGGATTGACCATTGGTGAAGTCTGGTTTGCCTGGACAGAAAACGATGCGGATGAAAAAGTCAAGGAATGGAAACGAGAGTACGGCAAGAAGAAACGTGCACTTGCTTTTGCAGGAGCAGAGTTGCATAGACGAGGCCGCAGAAAGGCTGCTCAAGAGGAAATTGTGAACCACTTTGGCAGAAAAGCACTCGTTGCCCAAACTCATTTTATCGACGCTCTTGATGATTTTACTCGCTTGCACATTGATGGGCCACTGGTGAATGGTCTGCAGGGTATGGAAGTCATCAAAAAAGAGCTTGGCCTGGCCAAAACCCAATTCAAATTTCTCACACAGGGTCAGATCTTACAGGATATAGAAGGTCTGACCGGGATGAAAATTTATGTTTTGGGGCCTCCCAATAATTGGGATGAAGTGAAAAAAGAAAAGGGAAAAGGCAATGAGGCCTACAAGCACAATAAAGACCTCGAGTACGTGCGTGGATTTTCCAATTTGTATCTGGGTGATGAAAATGCAAAACTGTTTAATATTTGTCCTTTCCAGAAGAAATTTATTCAGAAACCCGAAGCCAATGTCCGTAGAGCATACGCAAGTCGTGAAAACTCCTGGCGCAAGGTCGATCTTGAGTGGCTATATAGCAGCGCAAAATTGGCACTGCGGTTAAATCGTGGTATCAATAACCTCAGTCTGGTTCTTGCCATGGAATTTGAGTGTTCGCGTCGGGTGCTTTTGTTTCCGGGCGACGCTGAGATTGGCAGCTGGCAGAGCTGGCACGACATTGCCTGGGAAGGTGTAGACCAAAAAGATGAACAAATATCTTTTGCGCAAGAACTACTGCAGCGTACTGTATTTTACAAAGTAGCACATCATCTTAGTCATAATGGTACGGCTAAAGAAGAAGGCCTTGACCTCATGACACACCGAGATTTGGTGGCAATGGCCACCCTCGACTATCAGGTGATCAGCAAAACGTGGAAAAATACGATGCCCAATCGAGGCATACTCAAGGATCTGCTAGCCAAAACGCGGGGAAGACTTATCATGATGAATGAGCGGGATCTTTTT
>CAJQNM010000260.1 GCA_905479665.1 uncultured Saprospiraceae bacterium | reverse complement strand
CTGTGACCATTTAGTCCTGGAGCGTCGCATGAAGGTAGCTCTGGCCGGAAATCCCAACAGCGGAAAAACTTCACTGTTCAATCTTCTTACGGGTGCTCAACAGAAAGTGGGCAATTACCCAGGAGTTACCGTTGCTCGACGCACCGGCGTGTTTACGCTCGATTCTGAGGAAATAAGTATCGTTGACCTTCCTGGGATTTATAGTCTCTATCCAAATTCGGAAGATGAGCGTGTTTCTTGTGAGGCTCTGTTGCGACCTCAGCATCCTGATTTTCCGGACCTCGTTATCTATGTCGCCGATGCAAATCAACTAGATCGACAACTATTGCTGCTCTCTCAAATAAAAGATCTTGATATCCCAGTTGTGTTGGTCCTCAGTTTGTTTGATGCTTTTGAGAAGGCAGGGCACCAGCTGGATCAGAAGAGGCTTGGGGAGGCACTAGGCGTTCCAGTACTGGCAGTAAATTCAAAAAAGAAGGAGTCACGCGAAACCGTGATTCAATTCGTGAGCGCAAACCTTGACCAACAAGTGGTGGACAGGGAGCCATTTTATCCGGTTCCCAAGGAATACTCTGGGCTTATCCAAGATGTGGAAGATGGCATGGGGGATAAAGGGTTTTCGAGCTACTACCTATGGCAACGGACGCAGCAGGTAAGCTGGTTGGCTCAGCCCGAAGAGGAGAAAGAACTTATCACCTCCTTAATCGAGAAGCATCAATTTAAGCCCCTTAAGGCGCAGATCAACGAGACGCTCACGCGTTTGCAGTATCTTGAGCCTCTCGCTGCCAAGGTCTTCAAGCGGAATCCTGGATCACTTTCCACTTCTCAAAAAGCTGATGCAGTTCTTACACATGCCGTATGGGGCCCGCTTATTTTTATCATCCTCATGCTGTTGGTTTTTCAAGCGATTTTCGCCTGGGCAGTAATCCCTATGGATGCAATTGAGTACGTTTTTGCAGCTGTGGGATCAGGACTTGTCGAAGCAATGCCAGGCGGTTGGTTTACCGATATGATCGTAAAGGGGCTCCTTCCTGGTTTGTCTGGAGTACTCATTTTCGTGCCGCAAATAGCTATTCTTTTTTTACTGATTTCTTTGCTGGAAGAGAGTGGCTATATGGCGCGAGCGGTTTATTTATTCGATCATATGTTGCAGGGTTTTGGGATGAACGGTCGAAGTATAGTAGCACTCATATCAGGAGGGGCCTGTGCCATTCCCGCGATCATGACTACTCGTACGATCAGCAATTGGAAAGAGCGTCTCATTACGATCTTGGTCACTCCTTTCATCTCTTGCTCAGCTCGCATACCCGTGTACACACTTCTCATTGCTTTCGTGGTACCCTATCAAAAAGTGGGGGGTCTCTTCAATACCCAGGGATTGGCTTTTGCGGGACTCTATGTACTTAGCATTGTGACCACATTGGTCGCTGGATGGGTATTTAAGAAAATGCTGAGCTCTGGAACACCTTCCATGTTGGCCATGGAAATGCCGGTCTATCGGTGGCCGGATGCGTTTACCGTATGGCGCAGCATCAAGACTAGTGTAGGAAGTTTTATCACCGAGGCCGGGAAAATAATTTTAATCATTGCGATGGTGTTATGGTTTCTAGCCTCATATGGTCCTTCGCGTGCAATGGAAGAGGCCTCTGCCTCCGTGACCACACTTATTGAGCAGGGAGAGCTATCGGAGGCTGAGGTGGGAGACCTGCTGGCTTCCCGAAAATTGGAAGCTTCTTACGCCGGTCATCTCGGAAAATTTATCGAACCAGTCATGCGGCCTCTCGGCTTCGATTGGAAAATGAGTATAGCCGTGATTACCTCTTTCGCAGCACGTGAAGTGTTTGTCGGTACTTTGGCCACGATATATAGTGTAGGGGAGGAGGAGAATGAATTTCGTATCCGGGAGCATCTTGCCAATCAGAAAGATCCAGAGACGGGAGAGCCCGTTTTTAGTCGGGCGGTTGCCATGTCACTGCTCCTTTTCTTCGTTTTCGCCATGCAATGCATGAGCACACTTGCGATTGTAAAAGAGGAAACTAAATCATGGAAATGGCCCATCATACAGTTTGTACTCATGACGGGCCTCGCCTACCTGGTAAGTTTTATTGTGTATCAGACACTTTCTTAAGTGGCAACCAGAGGACTTCACTCAACAGGTCCCAATACATGGCATAACCAGTCTCGTGGGCATGAAGAGATCATACCAACGACCTGAGAGCTGGGACCAGGCTACAGTGCCATCGATATTGGTAGCCTTCATGAAGCCATCGGTTTTGCATGTAACCAGCATGAAGTTGGCATTTTTTGAGATTGAGATCTCGGTTGATTTTTCCAATTGTGGATAGCTGTCTCCTTCTAGATAGTCGAGGTTCGGAACCTTTACTTCAAACCTTTTGTGCAAGTAGTGACTGCAATTGGCTAATTTTATAACGATATCTCTCACTATCTCCATCAACCTCTATTAAATTAAGTTCTTTTAAAACTTTTAAATCTCTATCGATTGTTTTTTCAGATACATTTCGATAATTACTTGCCACCTGAGGGTTAGTAAATAGCAGCTCCTCCCTCGTCAACCACCGATCATATGGCATTTCTAGGGCTAATCTACGTCGTCTTTTGAAGACATCTTTATGACCTAATTTCTGGCTGGAGAATTGATCATATACAAATTTATGCCAGGTAATTTCGAGCTGACTCTTTTGAATGGTTTTGAGTGTCTGTTCCAATCCATCTCGAAAACCTAGGAGAGCATACTCAATGAAGCTTGTTAAAGATCTCTTCTCGGTAGCTTCACTGAGTTCAGCATAGTATTGAGGGCGAGTTAAGTTGTAGTAGTTAGAAAGGATATGTGAGGCAATATCTGGAACGCCTCCGCATAAAATAATGTAAAACTCTACAAGTCTTCCAGCTCTACCATTTCCATCACCAAAGGGATGGATCCATTCCAAATACACATGAGCCACTATTGATTGAATGACATATTCGTAGAATTCCTGTCCTTTTTGATAGTGGAATTCTTCCATCATCCATTTACAGTATCGACCGACAAGTGGTTTCACGTCTTCATGATCTGGGCATCTGTAAGTTCCAACGATCCGGTTATCATTTCTAAATTGGCCCGGAACGGCGTCAAAGTACTTTCCTAAGTCCTTTCCAATAATTTTATGGTACCTCTTCAAAAATGACTCTGAAATCAACTCAGTCTTTTTATGGTTTAGAACATTATCAAGAATAAGGTTATAGGCTTCAATGATATTTCTGACTTCCCTTTCTTGATACTCTTTGCTTGGCGGCAGAGAATCCCCTCTCCGAATCTGATTCACTTCTTCAATCGAAAGAGAGTTGCCCTCGATCGCAGTGGTTGCTTGCGCTCCCTTCGTTAAAGACACATTCATCAGTTCAGAATAGTATTGAGGAAGAATACCAGAAAATCTTTGAGATTTTTTATCTCACTTATTGTCACCTAACAAGTTGATTATCAATTATTTAAAATATTTGTGACGAGGCATTGACGTAGTATGGATTTTGACATTGTAGTAGTATTTTCGGCTTCAAAATTCTTGCTTGGATGGTTTATCCCATTTATTTGGAATTGGAATCGTGAAATTCCAAAAAGTTGACATGTAAGGCGAACTGGATTATCATGCTTTGAGCAACTAAAATAAATTCTGGGCTAACTAAATCATTTAAAACATGAAAAGAATTACTGTACCCATGAACATAACAGGATTATCGCTGCTATTTCTTTTAGGCGCACTAGTACTAGTGTCGTGTAATAAGGATGATGATCCGAAGATAGATGTTGCAGAGGTTACCGCGGTGTTTAGTTTCACTGCTTCGGGAGCAACCATTACATTTCAAAATGCTTCTGTCAATGCAGAAACGTACGCATGGAATTTTGGGGATGGTGTAGGTACATCATCGGACGAAAATCCTGTGTATGAATACACTGAGGCCGGTACTTATGAGGTCACTTTAACTGCGTCTAGTGCTGATGATTCAGATGTGGAAACCATGTCGGTCACTATTGAAAGTACTATTGCCTTGGCAATAGCCGGGAAAACCTGGATAACAGTAAGAGGAGAATCACTTGCCCTGGTTTTAGGAGATCAAGCCTCGGTGGATAGTTGGGACTATACCTCTATAGCTGGTACCTGGTTCACATGGGGAGACCTAGATGGAGCATCTGTTCCACTGGGAGCTCGTTTATCCATTGCAAATGATGAATATACGTTCAACTTAGACGGAACGTACGATGTAGACTTCAATGGAGATTTTTATGGAGAATTCGGAATTTGGGCAGGTACTGAGTTTGATGATGCGGCCATTGATATTACCGGGGGCTCACTTCCTTTAAATACCAATGGAAATGACGTGAGTGCATTCATAGCAGGTACCTGGAACTGGACAGTGGATGAAGTAGCTCGAACATTGACCGTCGAAGGAGCAGGAGCTCATATCATAAATCCTAGATATAAAAACGATCAAAGCTCGTACGAAGTAGGCACAGGTATCACCTATACTGTAGTGAAAGCAGTTGAAGGATCGGAGGCAGACACCTTGGTTCTCTATGTTGAAACGCACGATAACGATTTCAACTCAGATCCAAGACAATATCATGTTTTGGCATCCTATCATGGAACGGTGCCAGATGTTAAAGAAGTGGACGTCCCGGATCCAGTTGCAACGCAGTACGAAATTTCAATAAACTCTGGGGATGTCAATCATACGTTTCTTTCTGAAACCGGAACTAGCAACTCTCTTCACGCTTGGTCTCCATATGATGTTGATTTTAACGCGAGCATTGGTGGTGAAAATTGTACTCAAATGACCAAGGATGCTACAGAAGAGGACAGGTTTGGTAATTATTTGTTCTATGCTGGCGTGGATGCCGACAACCGGGCTGAAATCAATTTTGCTGATGGGAATACCAAAGTAAGTTTAGATGTTTACATGCCTAGTTCCAATGACTACAGTGCTGACTTCAAGAACCTGGTAAGGATCCGTTTTATAGATCAGAGTCAATATCCGAATTTTTGGGAGCAGTATATTGAAATGCAGGAAGCTGACATTGCTACAGACACCTGGGTAACATTGACATTCGATTTTACTGATGCTCTTACCTCGGCAGGAGCAGGAGATCCTCCATATTCCGCAGATGGTGTGATGATAGAATTCGGTGAGGTAAATCATATTGTCGGGGGTACGATCTTCTTCAAAGACTTCAAGTTTATTCAGCCATAGAAGGGTTAGCTACTTGTAAACCTCAAGTCTAGGGATGAATAGCACTTAGAACCAATTCATGAATACATGAGAAACATGTTACTTCCGTGCCTCATCATCTTAAGCTTGACCATTCAGGGGCAATCAAGCGCTCACTTTGGTGCCCCAAAGTTTGCACTAATGGACGGGCAAAGGCTACTGATACTAGGGCAAGACTTGGGTGCTGTTGGTGGGTTGACTAGCCATACTGATGGCTATGTGGATCATGTGGATCATGTGCCAGCTGGAGTGACCACATATGCTAGTCTTAACAC
>CAJQNM010000259.1 GCA_905479665.1 uncultured Saprospiraceae bacterium | reverse complement strand
ATACTGTAAGTTATTCCAATGAAGAGACTTCAAATTTACCTAGATACTTCAGTCTTCGGTGGTTACTTTGACGATGAATTCCAAGTGACTACGAAATCCCTTTTGAAGAATTTACAATGGTGACTTCGAAGTCATTTTCTCTAACATTACTGAAAACGAGCTTAGTTTAGCGCCCGCAAATGTTCAAGATCTAGTGAAATCACTTCCAGCCGAATTTACAAGATATGTTAGATCCGATGAACAAACGATTCAGTTGGCGAAGAGATATATAGAAGAAAAAGTTGTGGGCGAGACGTCATTTGTGGATTGCTTACACATAGCTCTTGCTACAATACACAACACAAATAAGAAAAAGTGAAAAAATTTGATGCCGTAAGATTTATGCGCGATCAGAGAGATAGAATTTCACGGGATATATCAGAACTATCTCCTAAGCAAATACTCGAATATTTTGAGATCAACTTACCTAAAGAGAGAGTAAAGCCTGGCGCACTGAAAAAGTCATGACCCATTGGATGTGTTGAGTGTGTGCCTAGATCAACCCCAGTTTGATCCCTTTCCTTATTAGTCCTGCGGTGTTGCGGGCATCGACTTTTGCACAGAGGTTCATGCGATGTGTCTCGACGGTGCTCAGAGATATAAATAATTTGTTGGCAATTTCCTGACTGGTAAATTCTTCGGCAATTAATTCGAGCACTTCTTTCTCGCGACGCGTAAGCTTGGGAATAAATTGCTTTTGCCCCTGACGCCTGCTTTTATTGAGTAATTTTTGATAGACCTCATTGGAAAAATACTGCTCTCCGCTGTGCACGGTGATTATGGCTCTGATCAGCTCATCTTCACTGGTATTTTTATAGAGGTATCCGTCCGCACCGTTGCGTACCATTTGCTCGATAAAACTGACTTGACTATAGGTGGTGAGACCAATCACTCGGGTATCCTTGGAAAAAGTCTTCACTTCTTTGCATAGGTCGATGCCATCTTTATCTGGAAGATTGATGTCGAGCAATGCCACATCTACTGGTATCGAACAGACTATTTCGAGACACTCACGAGCTGTACCTGCCGTGGCCACGACCTCAATCGCACCTTCATGGGCCAGGGCTGTTTTTATCCCTGCAACCACAATCTGATGATCGTCAACGATGAGTAACCTGATCATGCTGATATGGAATTAAAATACGAATAGTACTCCCCTGCTGGTCGCTCTCCATTTGCAATTTACCGCTCAAAAAATTCAATCTATTCTGCACATTTGCCAAGCCCCGGTGAGCGGTGACACTTGGGTCGCTACGGTCTGAAAACCCGCCTCCACTGTCCTCGACAACAATTGTGAGTCCTTCCTCATTTTGTGTGATCTGAACAATGGCTTCGTCGGCACTAGCGTGCTTAATTACATTATTCATTAGCTCCTGCACGATGCGGTAAATGGGCAGACGGACCTCCTCCCAATTTTGATCGATCACCTGATATTGTTGAAATTCAAATTGAGTACCGTCAGCAAAACTCATTTCTTCGCAGAGATCTTCCAGGGCGATTAGCAGTCCGAATTTATCGAGATTATTGGGCATGAGGTTTTGAGAGATCCGCCGCACTTCACGGCTCACTTTATCGACCATTAGTGAGGCATGTCTCACCTTGGAGTTGGCATTTTCTGAGTCTTTCCCAAGCTGCAATTTGATGGAGGACAGCATGCCACCGATGGCATCATGTAGATCAGAGGCGATACGTTTGCGTTCTTTCTCCTCCCCATCAAACATGGCCTGCATACTAGAAAGCTCTTTGTCAATTCGGAGCGTCTCCAATTGCTGATCTTTGATCTGAGTGCTCTGAGCAAGGATAATGTTCGCTTGCTGCGATGATTTTCGCCAAAAATATCCGATGGAAATGACGACCAGAGTCAATAGTCCCAACAGTGCAGATGTCCATTGACGACGACGAGCCTTTTTTTCGAGTAGTGCAATAGCCAATATCCGCTCGGCGCTCTCAGCTCGCAAGCTTTCATTTTCCTTCTCTTTAATCTCGTTCTCATACTTGGCATTCATCTCAGCGAGATCTTTGCTCAATTGATCAGAAAATAGTGAATCATTTCGGGTATTAAATTCCTGAGTTATGGAGTATGCTCTTTTATAATTACCTAGCCCTGCTTCTGCCGTAAATTGCAGTTCGAGAAAATCCAGATACAAATCTGATGCCTCAATCCTTTTGCTCAGTGTGAGTAAATCAGGCACACCATTTACCACCCGATCAAATTGTGCGATCGAGACCATATGCTTATGCAGGTGATATTGCATACGCAACGAATCGAAAGGAGACAAGCCTGCCGTATGAGCTGCCTGCTCATAGTACGTAATCGCTCTTGGTGAATTCTTAGATGCATAGATGCCTGCCAGATTCAGCTTGATATACGTCTGGAGTGTAGGGGAATCTAAGCTCTTGGCGATGTCCAGCGCACGATCCAACAGTATAATTGATGAGTCTGTTTGCTCTTCCTTGAGGTATATGGCCGAGAGGGCTTGTAGTGCAATACACTGATTTTGGAGACTTCCATTTTGCTGTGAGATATAATATGCCTTCTGGATGTATTCCTTGTGCCGAGCATGATCGCCCATCTGCAGATAAATGGTTGCCAAATTTATACACAACCGATCTTCGATTGCCTCACAGTCATTCTCAGT
>CAJQNM010000258.1 GCA_905479665.1 uncultured Saprospiraceae bacterium | reverse complement strand
CGCCAGGACCTCCCCCCATTTCCTATTTGTGCAAAGTTATCAGCTGTGTATACTGAACGTGGTTCTGCATAGCGACCGATGCCCCACATTCCATCCCACAGCATTTTCTTCATGTTATGATCAAGGGTTGTGCCATCATCTATATCTGCCTGCAATCCCAATTTCTCTGATCCGACACTGAGATCAATCGTAGGGAGATTTGAACCTGAGGGTAGGTTTTTGAATATGGGAAGAATGGTGCACTTGGAGAGCATATCGCTAAATGCCGAGTATTGAGGCACAGGATCATATCCGCACGCATGTCGAAAGCAGTAGTGTATCCAATGGTAACTCAAGTGGTCGAGATCTTCCAGCAATTGCCAGGCACCAGCATTGCTCACCTGGTTGTACTTATTTTCCGGATCAGATCCTTGGCGTATGGTGGAGTGGGTCAAGCTAATCAATAACCGCAATTTAATTAGTCCCGGCAGCGCAAGAAGCTCTTTAGGATCAAGCGGCAAGCTCTCATGAAAACCTTCCAAAATAGGCATAGCAGCAGCCACAGGATCCGGTTTGCCCATCATGAGATAAGCACAGGCAATGGCCGCATCTAGGCAGGTCTTGGTGTGACAAGCGTCTCCAAAATCGATAAACCCAAGTGTGGGACTTTCCTGTTCGAGCTGAATTAAAATATTATGATCGTTGGCATCGTGGTAACAGACCGATTCACGCAATTCGGGCAGGAGTGGTACAACACGTAACCCTATTTCCTCCAGTGTGCGCTCTACCAGGTCTCGCCGTTCACCAGAAAAGATCCTGACATTTTCTTCTATCCAGGGGAGACAATCTATTTTCCAGGAATGAGACTGGTGAGCCTTCGGATGGTCAAAGTCCTGCAATGAGTGGGTAATTTCCCCCAGCTGTCTACCGAGTTCTCTAAACAATGGGCTGCTATGCGGCATCCAGTCAGCCAGGATTGTGCCCTCCACCCAAGAAAATAGTCGCGCCACTCTCGATGCTTCATCTTGTAGTTCTACTTCAAAAGGCTGGCTCACTAGCGCCGGCAAAGAACACTCCAGCTTTTTTTTCGCAAGGTGACTAAGCAGTTCATTTTCAAAAGCGATTCGGTCAGGAGTCACTACTGGAGCACTGATGCGCAGCAACCTCTTCTCCCCATTCTCAAGTGTCAGCTTCCAGATGGAATCCATCTCACTACTGAGCTGGGTTGCCTTTTTGACAGGCAGCCCATGCACTGCAAGCATCTCTCTTAGATTGATTTCTTTCATGCAGTATGGAGACTATCGTTCATTCGGAAGGTAAAATGCTAAATTTAGACCTGACATGAAAAAGAGCATCTCTTTATAATGCGAGCCCTGGTGATTTCGGGCGGTGGTTCCAAAGGCTCCTTTGGAGGTGGGATTGCTGAATACCTTATTGTCGAAGAAAAAATCAGCTACGACATCTTCACAGGATCATCGACTGGTGCATTGATTGTGCCATTGCTCGCAGCGGGATCCGTGGATAAAGCCCGAGAGATCTATACACATGTACGGCAAAAAGATATATTTTCATCTGCACCCTTCTTCCTACGTAAGAAAAACGGAAAAATAAAAACCACAATTAATCATCTGGGCATCATCAAAATGTTTCTCAAAGGCAAAAAGACTTTTGGGGAGAGCTACGCTTTGCGTGATTTAGTGCGCCGCACTTTTACCAAAGATGACTACGACCGTGTCTTGGCAAGTGACAAGAAAGTAGCCATCGCCGTCTCAAATCTGACCAACAATACCGTCGAGCATAAATACCTACGTGATTATTCGTACGAGGACTTTGCCGAATGGATTTGGATCAGTGCTAATTTTACGCCATTTATGAGTTTGGTCACAAAAAATGGCATGGAGTATGCCGATGGTGGGTTCGGAAATTTTATTCCTATTCGCGAAGCCATCGATGCCGGTGCGACAACAATCGACGCAGTGGTGCTCACCCCCAGGCGTAAAATGCGTCGCAAAGCACCCAGTCGCAATGCTTTCGACTTACTCATGAACACCTTAGATTTTATGTTGACACAAATTGCCCAGGATGAAAAATACATCGGCTTGCTGGAGAGCACCCATCATAATCTCAAGGTGCGTTATTTTCATACTCCCCGGGTGCTCACCGAAAACTCGTTAAATTTTGATCCTGATGAGATGTGCGCCTGGTGGCAAGAAGGCATCGAATATGCGCGTAAAAAGTGTCAGGGTTCTTGACCGGGTTCCGAATAGGCAGCTCCACTCTTCGACTACAATTTACTGTGGTAGAACTCAGAATCTGAAAGATGCTCAAGAACCAATTGCTATTGATCCACCCAAGTTCGAAAATCAGCAGACTTTCCTCGACTGACAATGAATTCGATCCCTGTTGCCACTACATTCACATCAAGCTTAATGCGCTGATTTAAATAGGGATGTATTTTTTCAATGGCCTCAATATTCAAAATCTGGCTGCGATTTATCTGATAGAAAAATCGGTCATCTAGCAATTGACGCAAGGCATCGATCGTCTTGTCATAGATGTGACGCTCTCCAGAAAAGGTATACAAGAAGGTGATGCTATCACTCGATTGAGCAAATGCGATCTCAGAAACTCGAATGAACTCATAGTGGCCCCCTCGCTTTATCAAACAACGATTTTTCTTGGCATTGCCTAGCCGCCCAACGATACTTTGCAACTCGGCTATTTGTTCGGCAGCAAAAAACGAATCTCTTTCTCTAAATTTCTTAAGTGCTTCACTGAGTTCATTTTCATGGATGGGTTTGAGCAGATAGTCGATACTATTTAATCTAAACGCATCTATCGCATATTGATCATAGGCGGTCGTGAAAATGATTGGTGCGCGTACGTCGATGTGCTTAAAGATTTCAAAACATTGTCCATCCGCCAGCTGTATATCCAAGAGGATAAGATCTGGCGAGGGGTGGGTATTGAACCAATTAATGCTCTCCTCTACCCCAGTGAGATGACCGATTATTGTGGCATCGTCACAGCATGATGCTAGCAATCGCTCCAAATATT
>CAJQNM010000257.1 GCA_905479665.1 uncultured Saprospiraceae bacterium | reverse complement strand
ATCCCGATACGTCGAGAAAAAAACGGATTGACTCGACGGTTTCCAAATCCTCCGAAGAGATCGGCATTTTCCAAAAAGAATTGTCTCTTCTCAGGAAAAAATACTTCGAAACGATCAAGATTGGTTACTTGCTCATCTACCTCGACCTGGGAGAAATCGGGATTAATGGTCAAGTCTAAGTTGAGCCCCGGCGTGACGGCTATTTTGGCATCCCCACCGATGGCAGCACCAACTTGCGCCTGCGATTGAGTGGGGTCATCAAAATCACGCAGTACCGATGTGGTCGCATAGGGGATGAGTGAAATATTGGTACCTGGTTTTTTCAAAGGTTCATCCCATTGCAAACTACCCATATGGGCAAGATTCATGATGATTTGATTTTGGGGGATGTGATTCCAAGTACTTATCTCATTGTGCTCGGTATCCCAGCGATAACTGTTAAAACGCCAGTGCGTACTTCCTTCTTTGTACCTCAGTGTTTTAAATGGAATGGCAAATTCAGCTACCCAATGGTCGCCATGATCCTTCGCTTCGCCCTCCCATTTGTTATCCCACGATGAGGCAAAATCTCCCCGCACCGTGCCACCATTTGAGATCAGTGCCTCTCGCCTCACTCCAAGGGCATTCATGCCAAATAAAAAAGCGTTGTTTTGATCGTTGTAGGTATCAAAGAGAATGCTCACATTGTCGCTCCCAGTAAAACTATAATCTCTTTTTAAGGAGGTGACCACATACTTTTTCGCGTTCGAATATAATTTCATGCAGACGTAGATCTTCTCATCATCGTACGTCATGAAAAATTCAGTAGGACTATTCGCGTATCCCGTGTCAATCGGAAATTGCTGATGAAAGGGAGGTTGGCTATTGCGAAATTTTCCGTAGGCCTGCTCATCGAGATTGCCGTCGATAACGATCTCTTCATCAGTCCTGAAAATTTGCAAATCAGGATGTTGGCCCCATGACAATGGCAGCGCAGAGATGATTGCAATGAGTATCCACATCAAGCGTATGGATGTGGCTGGTGAAGTCCTAATTTCGCAGATTATTTATTGGAGCCTTTTTCATGCGAAGGCCTGAATAAATGTAAAGCTGGTAGCCTCCGATCAGGATAGCGCCAAAGAATAAATTTGCCAATAGGGAATTTAGCACGAAGGGTAAACCTGCTATGTATGCAGACAGTAAGCCCGAAGCCGATTTGGGATACATTGGGGTCTGCAAGAACGTGCCAAAATTACTGATCAGAAAAAAGAGCAAAGTACCGGCGATGGTTGCTGAGAGAAAAAACTTCAAGTTTACTTTTTTCATCAAGAGATGTGCCACAAAGATCATCGCTGCAAAGCCACCATATGTCCAAATAGCATGCTGTGGAAAAATCGTGGTACCTTCAAAATATTGGCTATAAACGATATTGTTTAGGATGAGGTCACTTACAAAAAGTGCCAGGCAAGGTGCTAGGTACGCCCACCAGCTTCGTTTGAAGTAAGCAACACCAAAAAGGCCTATTGCACCCACCGCTGTAAAGTTATGCCAATGTGGAAGTAAGCGGCTGGCGATCGCTATAGAAACGATGCCAATAAATATGATGGTCGAACTAGTTTTTATCGCGTCAGTTTGCATGGACACAAAAATAGAGGAATTTAATCGCATTTTGATACATTTACTTTCGGTCCTATTAACCGAACCCTTTATCCCATGGTAGTTGATACTGTGGGATTTTTTTTTTAGCGAAAATGACACGTTACAGATGATTTTTCTGGCTGCCCGAAGTGGTCGCAACGGACTGATGCCTTTTGTCGGCACAGTGCTGCTTGTGCTTCTCGGTATGGCATTCGGGCAGATGCCTCTTTTGAGCGCAATAGAGCAGCTGGATGGACTAGATGATATAGACGAGAACAAGCACTTTTTGCTGTTGTTGCTCGGTTTTGTCGGTGGCTTTGTGGCACTCCTTTTCGCAGTCCTTGCACTACATCGAAGATCTCCGCGCACGTTGGTCACTGCTGCAGCGAAGGTAGATTGGAAGCGTCTGGCAAGTGGATTTTTTCTTTGGCTCTCCCTGGTGGCTGTAGGTGAGGTCGCGTTGTATCTCCTTTCACCGGCCGGGTATGTTATGCAATTCAATTGGCAGGAGTTCTGGCCGCTGCTACTCATCTCTCTCTTGGTACTGCCGATCCAGACGTCACTAGAAGAGCTATTTTTTCGAGGGTATCTGCTCCAGCAGATGGGGCTATTGCTCAACCATAAAGTGCTGCCACTGCTCATTACTTCCGTGCTATTTGGGCTCATGCACATTGCAAATCCTGAAGTGACGAAGTTTGGACTGATTCCGATGATGTTCTATTACATCAGTTTCGGACTGTTGCTTGGTCTTTGCACAGTACTGGATGGCAGACTTGAGATTGCCCTCGGTATGCACGCGGCCAACAATTTTTTCGGAGCGACGATTCTTTCTTTTTCGGGATCAGCCCTGCAGACCCCCTCTGTATTTTATACGGATCATCTCCATCTGACGGCCATGTTGATGGCATATCTTATACTAGCTCTGCTATTCTTTTTGTTTTTTGCAAGGAAATATAGGTGGCGTCTTTCGGCGTTATCCGCAAAAGTTTTACCACAGGATGATCAAACTTAACGTTGTATTTTTTCTGCTTATGTCATCGCTGCTTTCCGCTCAGGAATATTGGCAGCAGAAGGCAGACTATCGCATGGAAATCGATTTTGATGTGGAGACGCATCGCTTTACAGGCACTCAATTCCTGATCTACTTCAACAATTCTCCCGAGACGTTGAACCGAGTATTCTATCATTTGTATTTCAATGCATTTCAGCCGGGCAGCATGATGGATGTGCGCTCGCGCTCGATTATGGATGCAGATCGAAGGGTAGGAGGGCGGATCGCGAATCTCGGTCCGGATGACATCGGCTATCTGAAAGTGCAATCTTTGACGCAAAATGGAAATGCACTGACCTATGATGAGGAAGGCACTATCCTCGAAGTGGAACTTGCCGAGCCGCTCCCTCCAGGATCTGCTGCTGTATTTGAAATGAAATTTGCTGGGCAGGTGCCTGTGCAGATCCGTCGTTCGGGTCGAGACAATGCCGAAGGGATTTCGTACTCCATGGCGCAATGGTATCCCAAAATGTGTGAGTATGATGTACAGGGATGGCACGCCAATCCCTACATAGGTCGTGAATTTTACGGTGTTTGGGGCAATTTTGATGTCAAGATTAAGATTGACAAAGAGTACATGATTGGCGGTACAGGAATTTTACAAAATCCGCAAGAAATCGGACACGGTTATAGCGATGCGAAAGTGAAAATCCCCCGAAAACAGGATAAGTTGACCTGGCACTTTAAGGCACAAAATGTCCATGATTTTATGTGGGCAGCCGATCCTGACTACACACATACCAAAATCAAAACAGACGATGGAGTGACCCTTCATTTTCTTTATCAGGAAAATACCAAGACCAAAGACAATTGGGGCAAGCTGCCGCAAATCATGAAGGATGCCTGGCCCTATATTAATGAGCGATTTGGGAAGTATCCCTATGAGGGCTACTCCTTTATCCAGGGGGGAGATGGAGGCATGGAGTATCCCATGGCGACTTTGATCACAGGTGAGCGCAGCATCAGAAGTCTAGTTGGGGTATCAGTTCACGAACTGATGCACTCGTGGTACCAGATGATCTTAGGCACCAATGAAAGTCTCTATGCCTGGATGGATGAAGGGTTTACAAGTTATGCTAGTGCGGCGGTGATGAATGAACTGTACAGGAGTAAAGTAATGGAAGGACAGTATGTTGAGAATCCTTACAAAAGTACCTATCAGTCGTATGGCAAATTGGTAAGCTCTGGGTTTGAGGAGCCCTTGTCGACCCACTCCGATCATTTTAACACCAACTATGCCTATGGTCAAGCAGCGTACACCAAAGGCTCTGTTTTCTTAAATCAATTGGAATACATCGTGGGCAAAGAAAACTTTGATCGGGGACTCTTAGCCTACTACAATACCTGGAAATTTAAGCATCCCAACAGCAATGATCTGATCCGGATATTTGAGCAGACGTCAGGTCTGGAATTGGACTGGTATCGGGAGTACTTTGTCAACTCGACTAAGACCATCGATTATGCAATCGATAGCATAGTGGGAGTCGGCGAAGGGACGGATGTGATGATGAGTCGCCAGGGATTGATGCCTATGCCGCTGGATGTTGAGATTGAGAAAACAGATGGCACGCGCATTATATACACTATTCCTCTGCGTATGATGCGGGGCGCAAAAAGCAGTGATCTCTGGGGGACGTGTGAAGTTGCGGAAGATTGGCCATGGACGAATCAAGGGTATCGTCTCAACGTTGCCATACCCCGCAATCAAATCAAAGCCGTGCGGATAGATCCATCCCAGCGTATGGCCGATGTCAATCCCGAAGGTAATTTCTTGCTGTCACGCAGTTGAGAACACACTGATTGTGCCAGACCGTGATGTTCTGCTGGACATAAAGCAGCTTTCAGTAAGCTATCAGGCAGCAGAAGCAGAGATCTCCATACTGAAAAGCATCAATCTAGAGATAGCTGCTGGTGAAATCGTTGCACTCGTCGGTCCCACAGGCAGCGGAAAATCGACAGTTGCAAAATCTATTTTGCACCTCTTGCCGGCCAGTGCATGTGTTGGAGATGCTGCGCAAATAGTTGTCTGTGGCAAAAATATACGAACAATAGATGATCAGGAGCTGCGTCAGACTCGTCATGAAAAGATAGGCGTCATCACTCAAAATCCATATCAATCACTTGATCCAACCATGCGCTCTGCTCAGCAGGTATTTGAAGTAATGGATGGAAAAAAATCGGAGCGCAGCAAAAAGCTTGCAGACTTCCTAGGTCAGATTGGCATACGAGATGCGGCTAGAGTGATGAGATCTTACCCACACCAATTGTCGATTGGTCAGTGTCAACGCATTGCAGCAGCCATGGCCATGGTCAGTAATCCCGCTGTACTCATTGCAGATGAACCAACCTCCGCATTGGACGAGCCTGCCGCAAGGCAGCTAGAAGAACTAATTAAGAATCATGCCAATGCGGCCCTGGGAAGAGGAGTCCTTTTGATATCACATGATCTGCATTTGGTATCGCGGCTAGCCACCCGCTGGCATCTGCTGCTTGATGGAGTCTTGAAGGAATCTGGTCGTGATCCTATTCTGGAATACCATGGTGAGGTCTCGTATCTGCGTGATTTGGTGGATGTCCTAAAGGAAAGTCATAGTGATCAGCCACCCTCATTGCAATCAGCAAATCCCATTTTTGAATTGCAAGATCTGGAGTACCGCCATCGCAATCAGAAGAAGTCGCAAGAGCCAGCCATTCGGGTACCGTCGTGGCAAATCTATCGCGGACAAATGATCGGCATGCATGGGGCCTCCGGATCTGGAAAGTCTACGCTGATGCAAATATTGGGAGGACTACTTACGGACTATCAAGGTTCGGCCACATTTAAGGGACGAGAGATCCGAAAAAGGATAGGGGAGGATCGACTCCACTTTCATGCACAGATTCAATACGTTTTTCAAGACTCCAATGCCAGTCTCCCACCACGCATGTCGGTCGGTAAGGTGCTGAGACGGGCATTGTCAAATTTTTCCAACCATCGAGATAGGCAAGAGCTTTCGGTGGGGCAACTGGCAGATGCAGTTCAGCTCGATCGGGCTTTGTTGGAGCGAACCAAACAGCAGCTCTCGGGTGGAGAACAGCAGCGGGTGGCTATTGCCCGCGCACTTGCCGCAGAGCCAGAAGTTATCCTCTTTGATGAGTCGCTGGCCTCACTAGATCGTCCGGTTCAGGTGGCTGTTCTGGATACGATACGCGGTATCCAAAAACATTTGAATTGTACGATTATCATGGTCTCTCATGACCGTGAATTGCTGCGCTACTTTTCACCGATCGCCTATGAGATTGTTGATCACGAACTTCACATACTCTGATTATCGATTCTCGGAGGGCGAAACCTGCAGAATCGATCGAAAAAATATTTAGACGTATTGCAACTATTTTGGTCACATATGCGTCTGTATATTTGAGAGTTATTAAGATCGCTTTAAGGTTTCAATAGATTTTTTACGAAAAATGTTTGTTAGCGATTTATTGATGCTCTAAAAACGAGAACAGATGCGAAAACCTTTGAGAATTTTCTTGATGTTGATGTTGTTTGCCCTTTCTGCGGCATGTTATTCTTATTTAAATCTTACTGAGTTCACAAGTATAGAGGGTTTTGCCGCTGGTTCAGATTTCAGCGATATTAAGGTGTCTAAGTTTGTCGTGGAAACTCTTCAGAAAGCAGTGTACTTCACTTTTCACTAAGTAAACAGTTTCGATAAAGTCAGCCCAATCTCTGAGATGCTAATCTTTAGCTGACACAGTGGTCTCTACAAATGAATTTTGTATTTGATATCCATTGAGGAAGTCGCTGGATTTCAAGCGTTTACGACCCTGTAGTTGCAATTCTTCTATAATGATATCTTGATCATTGGTTCCAATGACCAGATTCCTTTCTTGCTTAGCGATCTGACACGGTTCTAGGGACTTCTCTTCAGACAAACGGCACTGATAGATCTTGAGGACATGTCCATCGAGAGTGGTCCACGCTCCTGGCCACGGGCTCAGTCCACGAATGAAATTATAGACGGATTGACCAGGTTGCACAAAGTCAATTTCACATGTTTCCTTGAAGAGCTTTGGTGCCTTCGTTGCTTGATCATGTGCTTGCGGTAGTGGGGTAATTTCGTTTGCTTCGATAGCGACAACCGTCTTCAAGACCAATTCAGCACCCACGTCCATCATCGTATCGTGCAGATCTCCAGCTGTTGCTGAAGAGTTTATGGTGACGCGCTCTTGAAAAAGTAAATCTCCGGTGTCAATCTCATGCTGAAGAAAGAAAGTGGTTAGGCCTGTTTCCTGCTCTCCATTGATAATCGCCCAGTTTATGGGGGCTGCACCCCGGTAGCTCGGGAGCAAGGATGCATGAAGATTTACCGTACCCAGCGGTGGCATATCCCATACCGCCTCTGGGAGCATTCGAAAAGCTACCACAACTTGTAGGTCGGCCGCGAGAGCCTTGAGCCGCTTCTGAAATTTTGCAGACTTCAAGTTGCGCGGCTGAAGGACATTCAGACCCTGTTCTAATGCAAATTTCTTGACTGCCGATTGCAACGTTTCTTTCCGCCCCCGACCACCCATCTTATCGACGGCAGTAATCACCCCAACGATGTCATAACCATTTTTTAACAAGATGGCTAGTGACGGAATCGCAAATTCAGGCGTCCCCATAAAGATGATCTTCAGTTTTCCTTTAACTACAGTACTCATAGACTAGATTAAGAGGACCTCTGCCATAAAAGTTCAGGGGGCCGCACACAAACATAATGTAACATGATGACCTTGGCGAGAGTCTCTAAGGTGAAGATTGGTTAATTTTGACTGTTACGTTTTAAAATTTCTGCATATGTGTGAGAGAGTTCTGTCCCTGGGGTTAGGGTTTGCTATGCTGTTTTCGATAGGATTGTCTGCCCAGGACGTCCTACTTGAAGGCTATGTTTTCGAAGCTGGAAACCGAGGTTACCTCAATGTGGTAAAGGTGGTGTTGCATCCGAAAGGAAATCCTGAAGCCGCCCAGACCGTTTTTTCCAATAAGGAGGGGTATTTTACCGCCAGTGTGCCCCCAGGAAAAACGTTTACACTTACGGCAGAAAAGGATCTATTTCATCCGATCAAGCAAGATTTTTCTACGGTCGATAAAAACCCTGGAGACAAGGTATTTGTCAAGACAGAGCTCGCCCGTCAGCCAGGCTATATGTTTGACGTGACCCTTGCGGAGGCCCGTACCCACGTGGATTCGGTGACCGATGCCATTGCTGATGCCTGGATTGAGATCTACAACAATACCACTGGCGAAGAAGTGCTTAACCTCAAAGATTACCCAGATCCCAACTTCAACTACACCTTTCAACAAGGCAATCACTATACTTTGCTTGTCCGCAAGAAGGGATATTTTGCCAAGCGGCTGGAGGCCTATGTCAATGTAGAGGGGTGCATCCTTTGCTTTGATGGCATAGCGTCTCTGGAAAATGTAACGGACAACCTTACGGAAGGCCACGAAATGGGCTCACTTCTGGCAAATATCGAATTAAAGCCTGCAATGGAAGGAGACAAGTTTACGGTCGAAAATATCCACTACGAATACAACAGTGCGCAAATCACATCAGCTGCTGCCTCTGAGCTCAATAACCTGGCAGACATACTGGAAGATAACCCAGACATACTCGTGGAGCTAGGCAGTCACACCGATAGCAGAGGGAAGCCAGAGTACAATCAAACCCTGTCGCAAGAGCGGGCTCAAGCGGCGGTAGCACATCTTATACTGCGGGGCATCGATCCGTCGAAAATTATTGCTCGAGGCTATGGAGAAGGCGAATTACTAAACGATTGTGCTGAAGGTGCAGATTGCAGAGAGGCGCAGCATGCCGAAAACCGACGCACAGAGATTAAAGTGTTGGGTTTCTTAGGTGGGGAAGAAAAAGAGAAGACCCTGGTTGAGATAAAGGAGCAAGAAAAATTCGCCCAGCTCTTGCGTGAAGTCACCGATCAGGAGCAATACCGGGTGCAAGAAGGAGAGGAGTTGCCAGATGAAATGAAGTCTGACTTGGAGAAAGCGAAGAAGGGAGGAGAACGGGCAGAGGGTGAAGAGGAGGAAATGGAGGAAATGGAGGAAAGAGAGGAGATGGAGGAGATGGAGGAGATGGAGGAAAAGCAGGAAAAGGAGGAGATGGAGGAAAAGGAGGAAAGAGAGGAAATGGAGGGAAGGGAGGAAATGGAGGAAATGGAGGAAAGGGAGGAAATGATTGAAGTAGAAGAGGGATATACTGAGCTTCCGACGGCAGAACTTGAACTCAAGCAGGGAGTCAGAGCCGAAGTAAAAGATCGCACGCCTGCAGGTGGTGTGGGCACCACCCGGATGGATTCAGCTGAACAGAAGCTGATGGCGCAATACACAGTCTACTCAAAAACAGAAGAGCGTGCCAATTCAATATCGCCCGACTTCAATGGCTTTCTGATACACATTCTCAAAAGTGAGGCGAAGTTGGGGCCTGGTCATCCCATCTTCAAGAAATACGATCAGGTTTGGATCGAGAATGCTGCGGATGGAAAGTTTAGTTACCTGGTGGGCTGGTACGACGACATTCAGGAAGCGATGTTTGCGCTCGACGAAGACTTATTGCGGCTCTATCCAAAAGCACAGATTCTCCAGTACGAGCATGGCGTGCCCAAATAAGAGTTAGCGATCGGTAAAGTGACCGCGACGCTTTTCCTTGTCAAATTGTTCCGCATTATATTGGGCAGATTTACCTTTCGGAATACTGAGACTCGACCATTCTGATCCTCTCAGCATAGTCCCGATGAAAACGATCTGTCCGATATGGTAAGCGTAATGAGCCATCTGGCGGTTTATCGCCTCCGTAAGCGTATGGCCCAGGTTTCGGATGTAGACCAGTTTGGTAAAATCGTCCTCAGAGATGCTGTCTAGTGCGGCATCTAGACATGCCCATCCATCCTCCCACACCTGCATCAGTTCCTCTCGTGTCTGGATAGAATCATCAAATTCTTGCTCTCGCTGTCGCCAGGGCTTTTCACCATCGCTGATTAAGAAGTCCGTAAAGCGGGACTTCATGTTGCCCGCTAGATGCTTGACGATCATAGCCACAGAATTACTCTCGGCTGCGGGCCGAAAAAAGAGCTCTTGATCACCAAGCTGCTCAAATGTCGCTTCTCCAAGATGTCTGTAGTAATGAAATTGTTTCCGTGCGGAGACTAGATAGTTTTTCCCATCCATCGGCATCAGAATGCTGCGGTGATTCCGATACCAACGTAGGTGCTCGACTGCACGGATCCCTCTAAGACAGGACCGAATCGAAACGATATATCATCATCGATATCGAAGTTCTTAAGATGGGTATCGACGTATGCTTCGAGTGCCTGCAGGGCATGTACACCAATGATTGCAATAATACCAGTTTGTCTATTCTTGTCATGTCTGTCCCGAGCGCGCTTGATGCTTTCGGAATTTCTGGCAATGCCCACAAACTCATCTGTCGGAACTGTTCCCGTGCGCTCAGAGGCCAGACGCAATCCGTAGGCTGTGTTAAACACTTTGTACTGTTTTGCGCTGAAGTCTGCCCAATAAATGACGCCCCCGACGGCTCCCCACACGAGAGGTACCTTCCAGTAGCGCTTATTGTAGAACTGACCTGCTCCTGGAAAAATGAGGCTATAAATCCCTGCTCTTGTAGGGTTTGGATAAGGTTGCTTCCAGTTCTTCTTGAATTTCCCTTTCTCCTTTATTCGGGGCACCTCTGCTACATCATCGATTTCTACCGATGGGGACACGGGTGCTCGGTTGGGAGAAGATATTTGAGACCAACTCACTAGACAGACTAGCGAGAAGCAAAGCGATAGTAAAAAGCGAATCATCTGGAGTTGAAAACGCCCCTCGTCCGGCATTAGTTGCCTTCGATCATATCAAGGATACGGTTTAGGTCATCATCATCAGAGAAGTTGATCTGCACAGACCCTTTGCCCGATTTGGTGCGTTTGACCTTTACTCTTGCGCTTAAGAATTTGCTCAAGTGATCTTCTAGGTCACGAGTGAAAGGATTCACTTCAGGCTTGGTTTGAGTGTTTGCGCTGTCATCCACACTGTGCTGCCTAACCATCGCTTCGGTTGCCCGGACAGAAAGCCCCTTCTCCAGAACTGTCTTGAGAAGACTGAGCTGGAGTAAATCCGAGTCGAGAGCCAGCAGAGCCCTGGCATGCCCCATACTTAGATCACCCGTTACCAGGGCCTCTTGTACGACCGGTGGTAATTTCAACAGTCTTAGGTAGTTCGAAATCGTACTACGTTTTTTGCCCACCCGTTGAGACATGGACTCATGAGTTAGATCGCACTCATCAATGAGGCGCTGATACGAAATCGCTACTTCGATGGCGTTGAGATCGTGGCGCTGGATGTTCTCGACCAGTGCCATCTCAAGCATTTCCTGATCATTTGCGGTACGTACAAAGGCAGGGAGTTCGGTCAGGCCAGCCAGTTTCGCAGCCCGAAAACGACGTTCGCCCGAAATGAGTTGGTATTGAGATGCATGCAGTCGGCGCACAGTTATGGGCTGAATGAGTCCAAAAGTATTGATGGATTCAGCAAGCTCTTGCAAGGCAGTTTCGTCAAAATCGGATCGGGGCTGAAATGGATTGGTCTCAATCTGATTGAGGGCAATCGATGCTGTAGGCGACGCGACTGTGGTGGCAGAATCCTCAGCGGTATTGCCAAGGAGAGCCCTGATGCCTTTGCCTAGTTCGTTCTTACTCACTTTAGCCATTGGATGTTGTTGCGTTTATTTCGACTTCATTGTAGCCCAGAAATTCTTTGGCGAGATGCAAGAAATTTCGTGATCCTTTGCTGTAGGCATCATAGAGCACGACAGGCTTATGCATGCTGGGAGCCTCCCCGATTTTAGAATTGCGATGGATGACTGTTTCGAAAACTGGATCGGTAGAATGAGTGCGAATCTCATCGACAATCACTCGGGCCAAACGCAGACGTCGATCAAACATCGAAAGGACAATACCCTCGACAGTCAGATTCGGATTGAGATGCTTGCGAACCAGGTCGATCGTATCCTTGAGCTTGGAGAGGCCTTCTAGTGCAAAAACTTCACATTGCACGGGTATGAGCACAGAGTCTGCAGCAGTGAGCGCATTGAGCGTGATCAGACCCAGTGAGGGCAAACAGTCGATAAAGATAAAGTCGTACTGATCACGTACGTCCTTGATGGCATCCGCAAGCATGAATTCTCGTTTCATGCGACTCACCAATTCGAGCTCAGCTCCAACCAAATCAATCGAGCTGGGTACAATCCAGAGATTTGGGGTATCGGTGGGTAAAATAGCTTCCTCAAGAGACTGCCCATTGACGATACAGTGGTATGTGGTCTTCATTCCTTCTTCGGGTATGATGCCGAGACCAGAAGTGGCATTGGCCTGTGGATCGGAATCGATCACCAACACTTTTTGCCCCAGCACGGCGATGCTGGCACCGAGATTGATGGCGGTGGTCGTCTTACCGACACCCCCTTTTTGATTCGCTATGGCGATGACTTTACCCAAGATTAGAGTGAGATTTCTTTATTTATTTCCGGCAATATCAACTTAATGCCAGCGTCAGAAAATGTCTGCTTTGTTTTTTCGGAATCGATTTTGATCAGACCGAACGTATCGTAGTGGCAGCCCACTATTGTGGAGCAACCTAGGAATTCGGCAGCCAGCACAGCTTCTTCCGCATCCATAGTGAAATTGCCACCGATAGGCAAAATCGCAAAGTCGAGTGCTCCACACAATTGGGGAATCAACTTCATATCGGAAAAGACACAAGTGTCGCCAGCGAAGTAAAATTTGAGCCCCTCTAACATAAAAACAAATCCTCCTGGATTGCCTCCATTTTTCCCATCAGGCAGCATGCTTGAATGCCATGCTGGGACATATTTGACCCGACCAAACGTGGCCTCATAGGTTCCGCCAAAACTCATTGGGTGCCCTTCGAGTTCCTTCTCGCCATACCAACTGACGATCTCAAAATTTGATACAATTTTGGCACCAGTTCGTTTGGCCAGTGCTTCGGCATCTGCAAGGTGATCTTGGTGCCCATGTGAGATGAAAATATGATCGCACTCAAGCGCATCAATATCAACATCAGCCGCTAGGGGGTTGTGTGTGATAAATGGATCGATGATGAAACTAGTCGATGAGAGCTTCACTTGAAAGCAGCTATGTCCCAGAAAAATCACCTTGATGTCTTGGCTTGACATATTATTTTTTCCCAAATATTAATTTGACTGCAAAAGTAGTACAATCCCCGAACTATGCGACACTTCAAACCACCTCAAAGTCAAAGAGATCCGCAAGGTGTTGCAATAGCTTAGCCTGTACTTCGCTCAGCTCCACACTGCCTTGTAACTCAGCAGCCAGCGAAGTGACCGAGGTGCCTTCTTGCTGGATGCCACAAGGCACGATGTGGTCAAAATAGGAGAGATCGGTATTGATATTTAGCGCAAAACCATGCAGCGTTACCCAGCGACTCAGATGCACTCCGATGGCACATATTTTGCGCAATTCTGCCTCGCCACCCAGCCATACTCCAGTGTAATCTGGAACTCGTTTTGCTGCAAGACCATACGAAGAGAGGCTACGGATCACAGCCTCTTCCAGATATCTCACATATTTATGTACATCGGTAAAGAATAGATCAAGATCAAAAATAGGGTAACAGACTACTTGCCCAGGGCCATGAAAAGTAATATCGCCACCACGATTTATTTCGTGAAAATCGATCCCCAATGCCAGTGCTTCCGCTTCAGAAATCAGGAGATGATCTTTGCTACCGCTCTTACCCAACGTGTAGACGGCTGGATGCTCACACCAGACGAGATGGTGGATGACAGGCTTGTGCATGTTGTCAGGAAGATCACGGTTTTGTCGCTTAAGGGCAATGAGCCCTTGTTGCAGCTCTGTCTGCTTCTGCCAGGCGGCTTGATAGCTGATCAATCCCAGGTCATGGACCTGGACTCGTTGCTTGAGAGATCCCTGGCCCGGTTCCATGTCAATAGTTTATGTTAAACCCAATTAGTGCAATAGGAAATTTCACACATACATATTTTGACCAAAAAGAAATCATAAGAGTTAGATTTCTAGATATTTACGATCGAAAATCATACAAATTGATCATTTTTCCAATGAATATTTTAAATGCATTGCCTTCGAAGAACGTTTTCAACTGAAT
>CAJQNM010000256.1 GCA_905479665.1 uncultured Saprospiraceae bacterium | reverse complement strand
CCACAATTTAAGGATGAGCACCTAAACGCTTCTGATGGGAGCCATATCTACCTGGAGTCGTCTCACTACGTGAGTAGTTCTCTCGTGTATAATGGCCAGCGATATGAGGATGTGCCCTTAAGATATGACATCCTGGACGATCAGCTTAGCAGCCGCTCAGATGATCATTTAAGTATTTTCAAAGTCCACCTTATTCCAGAAGGAGTAACCAGTTTCCAGCTTCATGGCCGCTCTTTCGTTCGGTTGCCTGATCTCGGCATAGAGTTAGATGGACATGGTTATTTTGAGCTATCCTCCCAAGGTGAGTTCTTGTCCCTGTACATAAAACACGTGAAAACGAGAAAGGAAAAAGTGGAAAGAGAGGTTCAATATAAGTTTGAAAGTGATAATTATTATTTAATCTCCTACAAGGACTCTTTTTATGTCATAAACTCCATTAAAGATTTTAAGGAGGTGATGCCGGACCAGTACAGCCAGGTTCGGACTTTTCGCAGGCAGCAGAAAACCCTCTACAAAGAGCATAATCAAGAATTCATGATAGAGCTGATTAAATTTCTCGAAACGAATGCCCACTAACTTCCCAATGTTGAGGAAATTTTGGCTTTTATTCAGTCTGGCAGTATTTATATCCATCTCTGTTGCACGTGCACAGGAGGCTACTGGCATTTCTCTCCGCTTTGACAGCACATTGCTGCACGATGCTGTATTGCAGTTGGAAGAGGTGACTGCGATTCGCTTTTATTTTGATAAAGCATGGCTGGAGAATGTTTATGTGACGAAAGAATATACGGGCAAGAGCCTCACTTCTATTTTGGATGATCTTTTTATTGGCACCACGATTAATTATTTCAGGAAAGAGGACCGCATCATATTGCTCAAGAATGCCGAGATCAGTTCCACCCTGCATCCCGATTATTTTGGAGGGAATGAATCGGAAGATGAGCCCCTGAATAGTGCTGCTCCGATTTTTCAAGAAGAGTTCTTTTCTCAGCAAGACGGACACAGAGAGATGGTCACCATCGGTCGAAGAGACTCCAAATCGACGACGCAGGTGTACACGATCAGGGGGACCATCACCGATGGAGAAACCAACAATCCCATTCAAGATCTGGCGTTACTTACCAGCGATCGATCCATCTTTGCAGTGACCGATAGCTTGGGTTTTTATCGCATCAAATTGCCTCCTGGTCACCATCAGCTCGAAACCGAATTGTTGGGGTATCAAAAGACTTTTCAACCTGTACTGGTTTATGGTGACGGGGTCATGGATTTGGTGCTCTTTGAGGATGTGGAGGTTCTTGATGAGGTAGTGGTACGATCAAACCGCGATGCGAATGTGAGGGATGCAGTAATCGGGGCTGCAACTATTGATGTGGAAGGCATCAAAACCATCCCCTTGGTGCTGGGTGAGCGCGATCTTTTGCAAGTGGCCACCACCTTGCCGGGTGTCAAAAAGGCTGGTGAAGGGGCCAATGGCCTAAATGTGAGGGGAGGACGGTCGGATCAAAATCTGTTCTTACTGGATGATGGTGTTATCTACAATCCTGCGCATTTTTTGGGCTTATTTTCGGCGGTCAATCCCTTCACCACCCAAAACCTGTCGATCTACAAGGCGAGTATACCGGCAGAATTCGGTGGTCGACTTTCTTCTGTATTTGACCTGGAGACCAAAGCTGGCAATAAGGAAGAATTTGAGGGCGAGGGCTCCTTCGGCCCGGTGACCGCCAATCTGGCCATAGAGACCCCGATCGTAAAAGGAAAATCTTCACTCATCGCGGGATTTCGCGCGACCTATGCCAATTATATTCTCAAGCAACTGGATCGATCTTCGCTGAAAAATAGCGAAGCTTCCTTTTACGATGCGGTCTTAAAATATTCTGATAATATCAATGAGGATAATCTATTGGAGGCGACAATTTATTTTAGTGATGACCAATTTAGTCTCTCCTCAGATTCGCTTTTTGGATTTAACAACAGATTGGTGTCGGTGAAGTGGAATCGTCAATTCAGTAGCAAGAGTTGGGCATCCTTTATTGTTTCCAACAGCCGCTACACCTATGACCTTAAGTTTGATTCAGATGCCAACAGTGATTTCGATTTTGGTTATGTGTTAAATGAGAGCCTGTTCAAAGCTGTATTTGAGCGTACACTGGGCGAAGCCCATAAATTGAGCTACGGTCTTAGCAGCAAATTATATGTGACCGATCCAGGGACCCTTAGTCCGCTCGGCCCCGATTCTGATGTAGACTCCAAGATTGTGGACCGTGAGAAGGGGGTGGAGTCTGCCTTGTTCATGTCAGATCTTTTTGAGCTGGGCGACAGATGGTTGTTGGATCTGGGAGTGCGCTATTCTTTGTACGCTGCTCTGGGCGAGGCTACTCAAAATGTATACTCTGTGGGTGTGCCCCGAAATGAGAGCTCAGTGATTGAAGTGCGAAATTATGGGAACAATGACGTCATCAAGACCTATGGAGGATTCGAGTACCGACTCTCGGGAAGGTATCTGCTGAACTCGGATCTGTCACTCAAAGCGGGGTACAATCGCACCATCCAATATATTCATTTGCTCACGACGAATACGACTCAGAGCCCCACGGATATTTGGAAATTGTCTGATTTAAATGTCAAGCCGCAAAGAGCTGACCAATTTTCCATAGGTATTTTTCAAAACATTATTGAAAAAGATCTGGAATTGAGCCTGGAAGGATATTACAAGAAGATGCATGACTTGTTAGACTACAAGATTGGAGCACAGCTGATTTTAAATGATGAGTTGGAGACAGAATTATTGCAAGGGGAGGGAAAGGCCTACGGAGGAGAACTGCTGATCAAGAAAACGACTGGAAGATTAAACGGGCACCTTGGCTACAGCTATTCAAGGGCTTTCATAAAGCTCGAGAGCACTTTGCGGGAAGAGCAAGTGAACAATGGCAAGTTCTTTCCCGCAAATTTCGATAAACCCCATGATTTTTCACTCATTGCAAACTATCGCTTCAATAAGCGCATCAGTGCATCGGCAAATTTTGTTTATCAAACAGGTCGACCAGTGACCTATCCGGTCGGCAAGTTTTTCTTTGCCAATGAAGAGCATGTATTGTACAGTGATCGCAATC
>CAJQNM010000255.1 GCA_905479665.1 uncultured Saprospiraceae bacterium | reverse complement strand
TTTGAAAGAATTTTTCCCGCTGCTTTAATTGCAGAAAACCGTTGTATATCCAGGTCACTGAAGGCATATCATATCCATTTGCGGGAGCAACATAAATACACCTTCTGTAGTAAGTACAGTGAGATATCATGTGTTGCAGGTATATACCGCAACCATCCCTTAAGTCGAAGGTCACAAGCAGATGATCCGCTTTTGAGTGATCAGTGGTACCTGGAGCAGGTAGGATTTCCATCCGTATGGGATATTAGTACGGGTGGTGTTACAAGCAGGGGTGACACTATAGCAATAGGTATTCTCGAAACAGGATTTGATCTTACGCACGAAGATTTGGAGAATGTGTTGTGGGTCAATAAGAACGAAACACCTGGGAATAACATTGATGACGATTCAAACGGATATATTGACGATTTCTATGGCGTAAACCTAGATGCCGAAAATGGAGATATCTTGACCGATCCAAAAGGTCATGGCACGTCTGTAATTGGTGTGATGGGAGCACAAGGAAACAACTCAATTGGAATAGCTGGCACGAATTGGAATATCAAAGTTGTCTTATTTACCGATTTAGAGCAGGACTTTGCTGCCGCAATAGAGGCGTACTCGCATTTTGTTGACCTCCGTATGGAGTATGACCGAACAGGCGGAAGCGAGGGAGCGTATATTGTAGCAACAAATTCGTCCTTCGGGATGGAAGGGTTCTTTGAAGAGGATGCCCCTATATTATGCGCGCTCTATGATATGATGGGGAATGCTGGCATTATTAGTGTCGCAGCCGCTGACAATAGCCAATCAAATACAGATGTATTTGGGGATTTGCCGGCTCATTGCCCAAGTGATTTCTTAGTCATGGTGACAAATACGGATCAGGAAAACAATCTTGATGTGGGTGCATTTGGCAAAGAGACCATTGATCTAGGTGCTCCTGGTACTCGGATTCTCTCAACGGTTCCTGGGAGTGAATATGCTATTGTTTCCGGTACTTCGTATTCAACACCACTTGTCGCTGGAGCTATTGCATTGATCTATAGTTACCCATCTGTAAGTTTTGGAAAATTCCTAGAGGGGGACCCGTCTAAAACTGCTATGTATGTTCGTGATGTCGTATTGAATTCCGTTACACCTTCCCAGAGCTTGCTAAATCGAACGACGACAGGAGGTGTTCTTAGCGTCGCGAATTCATTTAAACAACTTGAGTCTGATTTCCCGATCACAGAAATGCCCGATAAATGTCCCGTCCAAATATACTTTAACTCCACCCAAATGAATGTTGTTATCGAAAGTGACGTGGAGAAAGAAGTAGACTTGTCGATCGTCGATATACTTGGACGGACACTTTATAGCGGCCACACTACTTCTGGACCATCAGGGGTTTCATTTCCTATTCCCAATACCTCAGTAGGGATAGTTATTGTTGCCATCAAGTGTGATGGGGCAATTACTACAAAACCACTTTTAATTTATTGACTGGGTTTGGCGTGAAGGCATTAGGCACAAAAATTTCTTGGGTACCGAGAAGGGCTATGAAGGACGTATCATACGGGCAACCGAGATTTGATCGGTAGCAAAATGCATAACGAGTGTCCATCTAAATAACTACAAATCCGAATAGAGACGATCTATTTCATCTGCATATCGTGCTAAAATAACGCGACGTTTTAATTTTAGGGTAGGAGTGAGCTCACCAATGCTGCCGTCAGTTTTTACGGGTTCCCATACATCGCTGAGTAGTTTGAATTTCTTGACTTGCTCATGACGGGCCAGATCAGCATTTACTTTGTCGACAATGGTCTGATATTTTCTTATCACTTTTTCATCTGTGATCGCGGTAGAGAAATCAGACCAAGGAATATTTTCATCCTTGCAGAGTTTTTCCACTGCATCGGGAGAGGCAAGAATTAAAGCAGATGCAAATTTTCTTTTATCTCCGACAACCATGGCATTCTCAACCAAAATGTCTTCTTTGAGCCTTATTTCTATCGGAGCAGGAGGAATGTACTTTCCAGCCGACGTTTTGAGCAGCTCTTTCTTCCGGTCGGTTATTTTGAGATATTTTAATCCACTTGGCCCATCGACAAACTTGCCGATATCGCCCGTACGCAGCCACGTTTTTCCATCCATCTCGATCAGTGTTTTGGCGGTCTCCTCGGGTTTGTTGTAGTAACCCATCATGATGTTGGGTCCCGAAGCGAGGATCTCACCCTCGCCTGGCTGATATTCGCCACCAGTAGTGTCAATTTGGACCTCGACACAGTCGATTACCGGACCTACGGTACCCAGCATCGATTGGTTTTTCACGTAACGATCTATAGTAATGCCTGGAGAGGATTCGGTGAGTCCATATCCTTCCCGAATGGGGATACCTGCCGCAGAAAAAACCTGTGCTATTCTCCGTGATAGAGGAGCGGATCCTGACAAGATGCCGCGCATTTCTCCACCCAATGCCTCACGCCATTTACTGAAAATGAGCTTGTCTGCAATGCTTCTTTTGATTTTAGCCAGACCTGAATACTCCTTGTCAAATTCATAGTCTTCCGTAAGTGCAAGCGCCCAGAAGAACAATTTCTTTTTTAGTCCCGTCAGTTCACTGCCTTTGGCATAAATCTTCTCATATATTTTCTCAAGTAACCGAGGTACGCAGGTCATGAAATGCGGTTTTATTTTGCGCAGATCGCCTTCTTCTCCACCTAAATTATCTAGTGCAGCAAAAGTCATTTCGTGCCCACCATAGATGTAGGACCAAGAGGCGGAGCGTTCAAAAATATGACAGAGTGGGAGAAAACTGAGGACACGCTGACCCGGATCGATAGGTGTGAGTTTATGCACCTCTTTGACATTTTGCGTGATGTTGCGATGTGAGAGCATCACTCCCTTCGGATCTCCAGTGGTGCCCGAGGTGTAGATGATGGTCATGAGATCAGTTTCTTTGGCATTGTCCTCCGGAGCATCTGCCGATTGAGTTTTCCAGAGGTCTTCCCAATGGGGGTAGTCTGGATGACCGTCGAGCGAGTACATATGTTGCAGGCCTGGACTTGATGCTTTGGCAGCAGCGATTTTTTCGACCAGATCCCCGCCCCCAAAAAAAGCAACCTTTGCACCCGAGTCATTGAGAATGTAGGTGTAGTCTTTTTCGCTTATGGTCGGGTACATGGGTACACTCACCATTCCGGCTTTCTGAATACCCGCATCCAAAAGCATAAACTCGATGCGATTGCGATACATGACAGTAGCAACCTTATCACCAGCAACGAGGCCCAGCGACGAGAGGCCATGTGCGAGTTGGTTGGATCGGTCTCGCACCTCTTCAATCGTGAGGTACTTCGTTTTGCCCTGCGCTATTTCCCCGACGCATTTCTGCTGGGGGTAGTTTGCTAGCTGATAATCAATAAAATCAAATACTCGGGTCGGTTCCACTAGTAAAGCGTTTTGTCTAAAATAAGGAATTGTCAAGATCCGAAAAGAGTCCGCTCGGTGATCTGTACTTTTACCTGGAATTAAAAAAGACGCTCTATGATCAGGCTGCTTACCCTAATCCTGTGCTTTGCCTTTCAATCTGCTGTTGCTCAGCAATTTATCAAATGGCTTGATGATGATCACTATATCTTACGGACAGAGGAGAATGGTGATTTGCAACATTGGAAGGTCGATCCGGCAACCGGTGATCGAGACACGATAGATGGCCCCGACACTTGGACCAGAGAGCAGTTTTTCATGCGAGGTATTCGCATGGATGATCAATCGCCAGTACAGCTTAGGAATGGGGATATTTTTGCTTTTGATAAGAAGATTACCAACACTGCTGCTCTTGAGCAAAACCCAACGATCTCACCGAATGAGAAGTGGGTGGCCTACACCCGCGGTGGAAACCTGTTTGCGTACGACCTGGAGCACGAGCGCACTACTCGTCTTACCGACGATGGGACCGAATTAATTTTGAATGGATATGCATCTTGGGTTTACTACGAAGAGATACTCGGTCGGAGCTCACGCTATCGATCTTTTTACTGGAGTCCAGATAGCAAGTACATTGCCTTTCTGAAGTTTGATGATCATCCTGTGCCTGAGTTTACTATTTCGCGATCGGAGGATGTGCACGGAAATCAAGAGAAGCGGCGCTACCCTAAACCCGGTGACCCCAATCCAGAAGTGCAAATCGGTATTGTCGATGTCGAGACTCACGAAATTAGTTGGGTGGAAGAAGATGCACAGCGAGATCAATATACCGCCTGGTGTATGTGGACTCCTGATAGCAAGTCGTTGCTCTTTCAAGAGCTAAACCGTGAGCAAGATACCCTAGATCTAATTCGGTATGATGTTGCGGATCAATCTCGCCACCGCATCCTGCGTGAGGTACAACCCACATGGGTAGCATTTATGGAGACCATCCACTTTGTCAACAATGGGAAAGAAATCCTTCTCCCCAGTAGCCGATCTGGCTGGAAAAATTGGTATCACTACGATCTAGAGGGAAAATTAATTAATCCCATTGCAGAGAAACCCTGGAATTATGAATTGAGCCTCGTCGAGAAAAACCCTGATTTGCTGGTGCTCAGTGGTGCTTCTGATGACCCAACGGGCAAGCAAACTTGGACCGTAAAACTCAATGGCGATGACTTGAAGCAGCTCTCTCGGGAAGAGGGATATACACGTACTGAAGTGTCGCCCAGTGGAAAATATTTCTTTTTAGAGACCAGTACTGTCAGACTGCCAGCAACGACAAGAATTGTTTCTGCGGATGGTGATTTATTGCAAGACATATATACACCTGACGAAACCACTGACAACGAGATCCAAGTGGAAAAATTTAAGGTCCCTACAGATGGATACGAACTACCAGGAATCATTATTTATCCCAAAGGGTTTGATGCACAGAAAGAATACCCCGTGCTGTTTAGTGTGTATGGTGGTCCTGACGCGGAGGCGGTAAATGATCGCTACCGAAGTTGGAGTGAAGATTTTATGGTCAACAATGGCATCATTCGTATTGCAGTCGATCATCGTGGCAGTGGCAAATTTGGCAAGAGAGGTTTGGATGAATTGCACCGTAGCCTGGGAACACACGAGATAGATGATCTGATCGAAGTAGTGAAATGGCTCTACGAAAAACCATATGTGGATCGAAACCGTATCGGTATAACGGGTGGCAGCTATGGAGGCTATGTAACTGCGATGGCGCTGACCTACGGAGCAGAGTATTTCACTCATGGTATTTCTTTATTCCCAGTCACCGATTGGAGACTGTATGACAATGTATATACGGAGCGCTATATGGATCGGCCTGAGCAAAATACGGGGGGCTATATACAGGCTTCAGCTATGACCCACGCGGAAAAATTAAAGGGAAAATTACTGTTAGTGCATGGCATGGCAGACGATAATGTACACGCCCAAAACACAATGCAACTCATTTCCAAATTTCAAAAACTGGGGAAGGAATTTGAACTCATGGTCTATCCCGGCAAGAGACACGGATGGAGAGGGCCTGAGCGAGGTCATCTTACAAAACTGACGGAGGGGTTCTGGACTAGGCATTTTTTGGAGTAGAAAAACATGCACTTGGTGAAGATTTAGTAGTGATGTCGACATTGCAGGATATAAAGCTTGTTTTTCTCCTTACGGTAGACAAAGCGATGTTCTTGATTGATTCTACGAGACCACCAGCCGCTCAAATTTCCCTTCAGTGATTCAGGCTTACCAATTCCCTGGTATGGAGCTCGGAGACAATCTTTGACTAGAGAGTTGATTCTCTCTAACATCTTTTTGTCCGTCTTCTGCCAGTATAGATAGTCCTCCCAACCGGTACTGAGAAAAATCAGCTCCATTTTTTAGTCCAGGAGTTCTCTTTCTGTGCCCTGCCCTTTCTCATACTCTTCAATTCCTCTGAATAGTCGTTCGGCATTTTTTGCACTCCCTAACAGGTATAGGGTTTCTTGCATGCTTTCATAATCAGACTTTGAGAGCACAACGACGCCTTCTTCCTTAGAACGAGTAATGAATAATGGAGACCTTGTGCGTAAGACAAGGTCAAGGAAAGACTTTAGATTGCGACGGAAGTCTGTATAGGTTGTTATTTCCACTCATCGAAGATACGCTTTTTGAAGCGTCTGTACAACATATTGTACAGGTTTTCGCACCAAAATAAGATCGCGAGCCGAATCGAGTCAGTAATTAAAACAGACTCCTAGTATAAATCATCAAGTCTTTTCTTTTCGATTACCTGCAGGGCATGGATTGCCAATCCCTTGACAGCGTGAATTAAATTGGCAAATCGCTCATCTTTGGTCAAGCCATGATGGTAACGATAATAGATCTGCTGCACGATAACGCCAATTTTGAACAGACCGAAAACATAGTAAAAAACAAGATCGGGCATGGTTCGATCCATTTCCTTAAAATACAAGGCTGCTACCTCACTCCGGGTGAGATTACCGGGAATCAGAGTGGGGCTTAGGGCGAGTTCTTTGAGCCATTCTGGGTCTTCTGGATTGACCCAATATCCCAAGCTGGTGCCCAAGTCCATGAGTGGGTCGCCCAGGGTGCACATCTCCCAATCAAGGATCGCTACTATGGAAGTCAGATCCTGCGGATCGAGTACGACGTTGTCATATTTAAAGTCGTTGTGGATGAGTGCAACATCTGCTGAAGCAGTGTGGTTTGTTTCCAGCCAGCGAGCCACTTGATCTACCTCCTTGAGATCATTGGTTTTCGATTTGGTGTAGCGCTTTATCCAACCGTATACCTGGCGCTCCACATATCCGTCAGGATGACCCAGATCCGAGAGACCGGCATCTGTGTAGTTGATGCGATGCAATTCGGCCAGTGTTTTGACCAAGGATTGAGAGATACCTTGCATGGTCGAGGAGGATGGCCATTCCTTTGGTCTTATGTTGGGCCTGAGAATGACCCCTTGCACTCTGCGCATAATATAGAAAGGAGCACCGAGTACGGAATCGTTGTCGCAATAAGACAGGACCTCAGGTACTTTCTCGTAGATGGCTCCTAGGCCATACAATACCCGATATTCGCGACCCATGTCATGACCAGATTTTATTTTGGCACCAAGTGGAGGTCTGCGTAAGACTATTTCTTCGCCAGCAAAAGACAAGAGATAGGTAAGGTTTGAAAAACCGGAAGGAAACTGCTTGATTTCTAGGTGTGTTTCTTTCTTTCCAAACTGGTTGTTGAGATAATTAAGTAGTGCATTTTTGTTTAGTTCTTCGCCACTTCGCACAGGAGCCGTCTGATCGAGTTTTGACATCAGGCAGATCGTTTTTCATGAAGCAAAAGAACCCAATCTGCAACGCAGGCTGGCTTGCTGATGTTTTCAAGTTCAAAGACAACATGGAGTTTTAGTAGTGCAGCGGCACCTTTGTAGTTCAGTTCCTTTAGAGTAACCCGGGTGCGAATTTTAGATCCGACTGCCGTAGGATGAGGGAATCGCACCTTGTCCAGCCCATAATTAATGGCCATCAACACAGAGTCTATACGATAGCACTCTTGGCAAAGTTTTGACGCCAGCGAAAGGACAAGAAATCCGTGTGCTATGGTGTTTTGATAGGGGGACTCAGCAGCACATTTGATCGGATCTATATGAATCCATTGCTCATCACCTGTGGTGACTGCAAATTGATCAATTTGCGCTTGGGTGACAGTGATCCAGTTAGAAAGGCCCAGTTCCTGCCCAACATGCTTTTCTAGTTCAGCAAGATTTTGAAATGTGCCGCAGTAGGAATCCATGCACAAAGGTGTGGATATTTATGGAGCGAGGACGATTTTTTATGACTCTACCTTATTGATATTTCCATGTTCATCTTGGTTCATCTCTGGTTCAGGCTGCGAGGGCAAATCTTCTCCACTAGAGTGCTTAGAGGGATCAATGTCTGTGCTGGAGCAATTACATTTTCCGCAGTCGGCACATTTGCCTGATGCCGGCTGGTCTGTCTCATGGTGATGTAGCGGTGGGATTTTTTTCGTGTTCATTTTTTCAAGGTGCTAATTCTACTATGATAGAGCGCTACCAGTGGGCAATAGCCCGTTACGACTGTGAAGAGAAGATAAACCGCCGCCGTGCCCGTAAGAATTGAAATCCCGCCTGGAATAGAAAACCCGGTAAGTGGTCCTCCCAGGAGTATGTCGAAAAAGATAAAGCGAATGATGCGACTCACCGGATCAATGTTTCTCTGCATCAGATTATTTGCGATTTGATTCTTTTTGCTAAAGTATGTGCTGTGCGATCAAGGTATAGTGACAATGGTCAATCCTCGAGATGACAAACATCATGATGCCGTAAAGCGATCGTTAGTTTTTGTAGAGAAAGCTCAGGCTACTTTTACCGAATGCTTGGTAAAATCAGTCTTGGCGAACAGGATGCAACCACCTCCTGTGAGTGCTATCACTGCCATGATTTGTTTCGGGAGCATCCTGTTATGCATGAGGACAAGGTCTTTTGCTGCGCAGGTTGCAGATCCGTCTATTTGATCTTGTCAGATAGTGACATGCTGACATACTATGCACTCAATGAGGGGGCTGGTGTTTCACAAAGAGATCAAAGAGAGAGTAACTATGCTTACCTCGATACGAGTGAGATTCATGATAAGTTGCTTGACTATGCAGATGAAAGGAGAGAAAAAGTCAGTTTGCTACTGCCACAGATCCATTGTTCTTCTTGCCTCTGGTTGTTGGAGAACTTGCATCGACTTAATGACGGGATCATAAGTGCCCGTGTCAACTACGTGAACAAAGAGGCCTATATCACCTATGACCCTAAGCAAATCCCCCTTAGCGGAGTGGCGGCTCTTTTGGCAAAGCTTGGCTACGCCCCTGCAATCTCACTTTATGATTTGGATCGTGGTGACGAAAAAGCAGTAGATCGCTCATTGCCATTTAAGCTGGCCGTGGCGGCTTTTTCATTCGGAAATATCATGCTCTTTAGTTTTCCGGAGTACTTGGGCCTATCGGCCCACGAAGGAGATACGGATTTTGCCCGTTTGTTCGGGTACCTAAATCTTCTGCTGGCTTTGCCCGTGCTTGTGTACAGTGCCAGAGATATTCTGAAATCGGCCTGGCGTGGGGTGCGTTCGCGCCGGCTCAACATGGATGTGCCCCTCTCTTTGGGGATTGTTTCCATCTTCGGGCGAAGCTCCTATGAGATCTTAATGGGAGCAGGGGTGGGCTATCTCGATTCGTTTGTCGGTCTGGTTTTCTTTTTACTGATCGGGCGGTGGTTTCAGAATAGGACATATGCCCGCATTTCATTTGACCGAGATTATCGCTCTTACTTTCCCATTAGTGCGACCGCCATGGTGGATGGAATAGAGACACCAACGCCGCTGGAGCGTTTGGCAGTCGGTGATGTGCTCCTGGTGAAGCATGGAGACCTCATTCCGGCAGATGCCATTCTACTGAGCGACAAGGCTTTGATTGACTATAGCTTCGTGACGGGTGAGGCCCAGCTCATCGAAAAGGAAGCGGGTGATAAAGTATATGCAGGCGGCCGAATATCCGGAAAGGCCTTAGAGATATTATTGAATCGTAAAGTCTCCAACAGTTACTTGACTCAGCTGTGGAATGAAGACGCATTCACCTCACAGGCCCAGGATGGGGAGGCCTCCAGGCTTTCTAACCGCATGTCGCGAATCTTTACAATTGTAATCTTGACGATAGCCTGTCTCACGGGACTATATTGGCTGCAGTATGATGCGACCAAGGCTACTTTCGCGTTTACCTCGGTTTTGATTATTGCTTGTCCCTGTGCCATTGCTCTTTCCATTCCGTTTACGCTGGGTGAGGCATTGAGGCTGATGGGCGCCAAGTCGATTTTTCTGAGAGACATATCGGTGCTGGAAGCGCTTGCTAAGATTGATCAGATCATCTTTGACAAGACTGGCACCCTGACCAAAACTTCTGCGTCTAAGGTGCAGTTTGAGGGATCGCCACTGACCGCTTTCGAAAAAGACGTGCTTCTTACGTTGACCAAACAATCTACGCATCCGGTGAGCCGGGAGATCTCTCGTGCACTGGAAGGATGCGAAGTTTTGATGCTAGATCAATTTAAAGAAGAGGCTGGAAAGGGGATTTCCGGCAATTTGGATGGACACGTTTTCGAACTTAAAGCGCCCGCAAGCAGTGGAGCATCTCTCGTCGTCTGTGACCTCTGGATAGATGGTAAACTGCGGGGTGGGTTTTTCATTTCACGTGTCTATCGCGAAGGCTTGAAAGAGGTGATGGATGAATTGCACGAGGAGTTTAAACTGAGCGTGCTCAGTGGTGATCATGATGGGGAAAGAAAACAGCTCACAGCGTTTTTTGGCAGTGCTACTGACATGAACTTCCGTCAAAGCCCATTGGCCAAATTGAGCCATGTGCGAAAACAACAAGAAAATGGCCATCGAGTGGCTATGGTAGGTGATGGACTCAACGATGCGGGAGCCTTAAAACAAAGTGATGTCGGTATTGTAGTGACCTCAGATTATTCGACGTTTTCGCCGGCGTGTGATATGATCATTTCTGGTGAGGTCTTTAGTGAGCTTCCCAAAGTAATTCAGTTTGCGCAGTCTGCAGTGAAGACAGTTTATGTCGGTTATACAGTTGCCCTACTCTACAATATTATTGGTCTGAGTTTTGCGGTCACAGCTACGCTCTCTCCGATTGTGGCCGCGGTGCTCATGCCACTTAGCTCTATCAGCATAGTGGTCATCGGAGTGCTGTTGGTCCGCTTTCATTACCGTCGACTATTTGCGTGATGTACCATGATTAAAATCATGGGCATTTGTGACTGATGTCATAAAGTCTAAAGGGATGTGCATATT
>CAJQNM010000254.1 GCA_905479665.1 uncultured Saprospiraceae bacterium | reverse complement strand
TCAAATATTGACAATTATGCTTCCATATTGCTAGCCTATAAATGCAATACAATTTACGCTAAATCACAAAGGAAAAAATATGTCAAATTTCTATTATTAATAACTACGATATATTACTTAGGCCTATTCGGGTTTTCGTTGTACAATGATTTAATTGTATTTGATATGATACTATTATTTGCGCCTTCAATTTCGGCATTGGTTTTCATTACACATACAGTCAAAGCTCAGAAGGGAATTCTAAGCACTTATGAGAAAATAAATGTTCTCGTAGAAAAATTATTTACAGAATATAAATCCAACTCAAAAATTCCGACAAAAATTGAATTGAGGCAAATCCAAGATCTATTTTATATGCAAAGATTGGTTTCAAAAAAAGTACCTACCTGGTTTTACAAATTATTTAAAAACAGTACAGAAGAGATAATGAATGAATCCATAAATATAATGGCGACAGAATAAAACGGCATAGAACTCGCTGCGATCACGGAATACTTCGCTATCGCTCGTACTCCGGATGCAGCGGAACCGTCCGTTGGTGCGCATTACGACAGACCAAAATTTCCCAATCTAGGTCTTGATTCACAGTAACTTTTACGTTACCTTTGAAGATGTGATATTTGATGCATTCAGAAAGTAGGACAAAGACAAACTTCTAACGAACAACTGAACATGAAAATCTATAACTCATATGACACGATGTAGGTATAAAACCTACTGAAATGTCAAGATCATATAAGAAGCATGGAATTATCAAGGACAAGGGGTTGTCCCGTGGAGAATACAATCGAAAACTTAGGCGAGGTAACAGGCAACGAATCAAAGAAGGTAAAGATCCCAAACTGATGTTTGAAATTGCAAACCCTTACGATGTTTGCGACTTCAAATTGTATTGGGATCGAGGTTATTTTCATCAATTGGTGACTGAAGGACTGAGGAAAGATCACGAACTTGAAAAGAGAAGAAGGACTTACTTCAATAAATAGATCTAACAGTGACAGACCTGAAATCATACGATGAGATTATTTATACGTAATGGCAAACTCCGACTGTTATCTGCTTATAATATGATAGGACATATACGTTACCTCTATAACCATGAAATGTGACGCACTCCTAAAACTACTCAAGAGGAATAAGTGGTACGAAGTGAGACAGAAGGGAAGTCACAAAATTCTGCGACACGATGAAAATGAGCAGACGATTGTATTACCCTATCATCGAGGCAAGGAAGTACCAACAGGAATCGCAAACAAAATTTTGAAACAAGCTGGATTGAAATGAGTCGCGTAACATTGATCATAGAAGAGAACAAAGATGGCTTCTGGGCCCAGATTAGAGAATATGACGGAGTATTCACACATGGTGAGACCTTAGAAGAACTGAAATCTAATGCTATGGAGGCATTGGAACTGTATTTTGAAGAATCTGAAAGCGCTATGCCCAGAAACTTCAAATTCGAATTTGTGTATGATATCAGAGAATTCTTTGAAGTAAATGATTTTATCAATATCAGCAAACTCGCCGAACGAAGTGGAATCAATCCTAGCTTGCTAAGACAATACGCGCGTGGAATTAAATACCCAGGCGAAAAACAGATTGCAAAAATACAGGCAACCATAAGAGAGATAGGAATAGAACTGACCAAAACAACATTAACTAGTGCAGTGACCTGAATGATCGTAGAGGATAAACGCGCACCAATCGAGTAGAGTGAGGCAGCCCGATATGGACCACCTCAGCCCCCTCACATTGCAAATCCTCGCTTGCGGGACCACTCCCGCAGTACTGCGGGATACGGGCCTCGCTCTCCCACCCGAAACTGATGTTTCGGTTCCCTCATTTCAAACAGACATTTAGTCTGTTTGATTCTGCCCATAAATCGGCAGAACCATTCGCTCTTGGCGGTTCGTAAGACAATCAAGTCATTCGAGATCGCACCTTATGATAATAGTTAGTACTTCAAGAACTAAATCCATTTCCATACCAAGACTTGATCTTTCTGCACTGCTCTTCGTTGATGAACCCCGCCCATAGCTCGGCTATGAGCGAGAACCCTCTCCTCGATCAGCACCAAAATCTCTACGTCTTTTATGAAAGTGATCTAATTCTTGAAGCACTGAGAAGGATTGATAACCTCGCAGTTTGAGTTTGGCCTCAGTGACCCACCCATCCGCTAGCGGTTCTCTTCATCAAATGTCCACCGGACATTTGGTTTTGCTTTACAAAACTTCATTTCGTTCATCCATGATGGGGCTACACCTGCCCACCCGAAGGGTATGCCTTCGGTTCCCTCCCTAAAATGCCGCTGGCATTTTTCCTACGGATCGGTCGTTCATGCCAACCTCCTAATCGAGAGTAGCAGAATTGTCTCGCTTTGCGGTGAGACAAACCCAATTGACGAAATGCTCGGTAACGTCGTTTTGCCACTCATCCGCTAGCGGTTCTCTCGACGGATGTTGGTTCTCCGTATCTGCCGAGAAATGTGATGGCTGTTCCAAAAGGCGAATCGCTTTGGGTGGGGTTCGATTTTGGAGAACCTAAGCAAGTATCTAGAGTATGTATATGCCCCAGATCCGATACTAACGAGATATTTGAGGGGGACATTTACGAACTATATATATGGAATTCTAAGTGGATTCTACTCGAAAGGGCAAGGGCTGGAGGAAAGTCTATTCCCTTTGAGAACTGTCCCTTGGAAGGTCTTTTCTTACTTAAGAATGTAGCTGGCGGAACAGAGAATAGGATTTTCACTTGGGAGGGTAAGCAACGCTGGTGGTAACTAGATACATAAGTTACTACTACTACAATGGAGATCCGGCAACTGTTAGAAGGTAGTGGAAGTGTTTTTCCCCAGCCAAATCAAAATTCTACATTATTGAACCAACAGAAAAGAAGATAGCTAGGGGATTTGATACCTCTGACACTATTCCGATGTCAGGATAAGCGGTCGGATTATCCCTCACAAATGAGTTCCAATCTTCAGATTCGACGTAACCATAAAAACCCTGTTCACCGTAGCCCTTCAAACGCATATAGGGAAGATATCCTTCTGCAAAGAAATACTTAGATTGGTAAAACTGGCCAGTAGACTTAGACATAATCACGAAGTTAAATTCACTTTGATAAACGTAGGAAAAGGCGAACCAATAACGACTATTAATGAGGCCGCCCACAAATGCTACGCGTGCCCCTTTATCACCACCGGTAGCGAGTTCTTTTACTTTGTATCCAATACCTTCAAAATCTTCAGGCAACAAGGTCAATTCGCCAAAATCAAGCAGATACTTGGGGAATACAGAGTCCTCCTGGACCGCGTAGACATAGGAATCAAAGACCTTCTTAAATAGGA
>CAJQNM010000253.1 GCA_905479665.1 uncultured Saprospiraceae bacterium | reverse complement strand
ATGCTTAACGCAATTAGAATTCCGATAACTACGAGCACAATCTCCCCAATCGCGTATTTCAGATACTTTCCTGTTTTATTTTTTTCCATAAGCTCGTAGCGTATTTTCCGAAAGAATTTTATCATTGGTTTGTTATGTTAGTTGGAAATTACACAATGCTCTTCTAATTCCAATTTCAGCTTTTCCGTACTTGAGTTTATTTGTTTCAATAATTCTTTTTCTCGAGCGCCAATAATTATTGACATACTAATGTGATCTTGAAATTGCTTAAAGATCATATTTTCCTTATCCTTTTGCCAATTAGTATTCGGCATTTCTTTTAGTAATTCTTCACCAAAATAATCTCTGTATAAAGGGATTTGATGATAACCAAATGCAACTTTATCATCATATTCATAACTTAACTTTGAAAAATCTTGTTGGTTTTGTTTTAAAACATTCATTGCATATTCTAAATCGGAATAATGTTGAAGAATAGATGATTTTAGTTGAGAGTTATTTAAATTTTCTAATTTCCCAGAAGAAGTTATATCTTCTATTGCTGCTTTGCTCGGAATAAAATGATAGGATCTTATAGCTGGTATATAATCCTTAATCAATATTGACTTATCATCCAATTGCTTGTAAAGTTTTATCAATAAAGTTTTAGCAGTAAATATTCTGTCATTCACAGATTCAATACTTCGTTGTATGTTTCTTTGATCGTTTTGTAAATCTTCTTTAATTTTACAGTAGTATACGATTTCTTGTTCCTTCTTTTGTGTATTTTGGTTCCAATTATTAATTTGAAGCGCAATTAAAATTCCAAGTACTACAAGAATAATTTCACCAAAGGCATATTTTAAATACTTTCCAGTTTTGTTTTTCTCCATAAGGTCGTAACGTACTTTTCGAAAGAATTTCATCATTGGTTTTAGTTTACTGCGATTTCGTTACCTTCTCTGATTCGGTTTAAAATTAACATGAAATTAATCATGGGTTTGCAAGTATATCTAAATTGTGTCTAGAGACTCATTAATTCATACAAGTTAAAGTTCAGTCGTTTCAAAAATGGCAAATGAAGCACAACATTTCTATACCCCCCACTCCCACCGTTTCGCCATCTACCCAACCACATTTCACGCCACCCTTCCTAGCACTAACCGTCAATAAACGACTACAAACGTTTATAAACGACTACAAACGCTTAATACGCATCTATAACATCACCAGACAAGGATCACAGCATGATGGTAGTCCACGCCTACGCGCAACCGAGCGGGGTAAATGCTACTCTCAATATAACAAATAGTGATGTTATCTAGGAGGCTGTGGCCGTCCTGTGCCTGGGATTCCAGTCTGCAAGTAAGCCCTCAATAGCATCCGCATTGTCCATTCGCACGCCACCTACATGGCTCTCACCATCGCTCAAAATCGGACCATTTCATGATAGCGGAGCGAAGCAACCGAGTACTTTCATACTGCTACATAGTGCTATCCAGGTTAGGAGTGAGATGTGAGGCATGGGAATTCTTATGAATGCCAAGGAAAAGCGAGGCACGAACTCTTCCCATAGAAAAAGGAGACCATAGATGATCTCCTTTCAAATAATTAGAATCTTTTCCACTTTCTTGGGAAAGCCCTTAAACAATCAGGGCACCGCTAATAACTCCGTTTGGAATGATACTCGTACTATTTCTTCAACATCTTCATTCCGATGTTGAGCAGATCATCCATCATATTACCATCGCCATCCATGTCAAGAAGCTTTCCAAACACAGCGCCTAGTCCACCACCTTGCGAACCTCCTTGCTGTTGTTGTTGCTGCTGAACACCTCCCATCAAGACTTTTGCAAGACCACCAAGGTCAAGACCATTTGACTTTTGTTTCTGCCCCACTACACCCATGACTACAGGTGCGATCAACTGCATCAATACGCCAGATTTAAAAATATCCAATCCACTCATTTGTTGGATTACCTGAGCTGCTTCCAGCTGGCGTTTTCCCAATAAATGATTCACGATACCCGTACCATTCATTGTACTCGTATTTTGTACTTGCTTCTGTCCTCCCAGGACATTCATAAGATCTCCAAGAATACCACCATCGTGATCCTTCTGAATGGCTCCAAATAAGCCACCACCACTTTGTGAATTGTTGGCATTATTCGAAATAGCATTCAGAAGCAGTTCAGATATACCCTGTGCAGCTCTTTTCACCTGATTCGGATCTTGAGCGCCCAGTTGCTTAGAGAGCTGCATGATCACGTTGTCGTTAAGGTGTCTAGAAACCTCATTCATTAAATTTGCCATTCTATTCCTATATTTTTATTATATGATTGACTACAAAGGGAACCTTTATAGTCGTTAATAATAGTTAGATCCTCAAGATATGACTTTGGGGAGACTTCCCTAATCATTTTATATCGAGTGAGCAAGGAGGGTCCTTAGGGCCTTGGCCTCGCTCCATTAAATACAGATCAAGTCCTTTACCCCAATGATCTTTCTCTGTCCTAATAAGGTCGAACCCAAATTTACCGAAAAATTTATACGCCAATTGTGAGGTCGTCACAACAAATTTTTCGACCACTGGATTGAGTTCAAGGATATTCAAACAATGTTCCACTGCCCTTGTTCCTAACCCATATCTTGAGGAATTTGGATGCAAAAACAACCAAGTTATTCGACCTGATTTATCGCTTTCTTTCACAGAATACCCTATCCCACCTACTATTTTATTTTCACGTTCGATGGTAAAGTAAGCCTCGCCCCGCTGATCCAACAAGTGAGCGCACTCCGGAAAGTGCCATCTTCATAAAATGAGTCTATTTTGGACCTGCCTGCAAGCGCAGGCAGGCAGGTGAGATTTGCACTTTTTCGAGATTGGGTGATGCCTGAGCATCAGCCAGTGTAAAGTCTGATAGGTATGTGAGCAGGAAGGGCGCAGTTATTTTGTGCCAGAATAAGGCGCAGGTTCCCGAGTATAGCAGGGCTATTATGAGGGGTTCTGCAACGCAATACTGGTGCAAAAGAACCAGCCAAACTGTATAGATATTTATCAGAAATTACACTAACTGAGAAAAATGGAAAGGTCGCCAAAAGGGCCATTTTTGATTTGACAACCTTTTCGGAGTATGCTCAACTTTAGAGTTTTGCACCTTTGGGACATGCAAGCACCCACTCTCGAGATGCAGCTGTTGGTCAAGATCCTGCGTGGCTTCATCGAGGGGCATTTTGAGGCTGTACATCAGCATGTCCATGAGCACGAAATCGATTGGCCTCGGTTTTTCAAGCAGATGATCGACCATAAATTATCGGCCATCACCGAGGTGGCTTTCCATTTGATTCAAATACAGAAGACACGGCCCGGGGTGATGAAACGCCTGCAGCAGATCAGGACGCAGAAACGCCGCAGGCAGGAAGTTCTCGCCGGAGAAACGCGCCGTGTGGGCAACCTATTTGTCGAACATGGATTGGAATTCTGTCCATACAAAGGCAGGCCTTTTGCCCAGTTGTTTTATCCCAATCCTGCTCTGCGAGACTCCATCGATCTGGATCTGGCTGTAAAAACTGATGATATACCGCTCGCTGCTAAGGCCTTGTTGACAGCCGGCTATCAGGAACATAAAAACAAGACCGATTTCAAGAGATTCCAAAAATCGCGGGCCCATGCCATTGACTACTCATTTGTCAGATTTGACTCCAAAGGCCAGATAGATAGCAACATTGAGCTGCACTGGCAACCTGGCCACCCGGTGTTGGCCATTCCGCTCACCTTTGCTGACATTTGGGAGCACAGGGTGGAACTCCAGGATGGAAACTTCCAACTGCATACCTTTGATCCCATCCATCAGGCCCTTATCATGATTTTACATCATGGCCTGGTCGATACCTGGGGAAAGCTACGTCATTTGCTTGATTTGCATTTCATCTGCAGGAAATTCTCACCAGATCAACTTGCAGAAGTGAGCACCCTCGTAGAAAAGTATGGTCTGAAGAAAACTTTTAAGGTGGGACAAGACCTGCTCGGGCTTCTCACTGAAAAGGGACCTCGTCATACAGCAGAAAAACCTACTCGACTGGCACAACGAATGCAAAGCGACCTTCTTAGCGGCCATCTCACCGCCAATTGGTCTAAGCAAAAGCGCAAACTGTGGTACCACCTGAGACTGCGCGATACATGGCGCGAGCAATTGGCGTGTTGCAACAAACTGCTTGTCTACTCCCTGCGGGGTTACTAGTGAGTCTCCTCCGGAAACTCACCAAATCAAAAATGGCTCTTTTGGCGATCTTTCCATTTTTCTCAACTGGCTGATACTCAGGCATCACCCAATTTCGAAAAAGCGTAAATTTCACCTGCCTGCCTCCGCCATGCGAGCCAA
>CAJQNM010000252.1 GCA_905479665.1 uncultured Saprospiraceae bacterium | reverse complement strand
TTTGCTTCTTCTTCATTTTCTTAATGGCCTTGCTCATAAACTTCTGCATGGCCTGCTGGGCCTTTGCCTCCGATTCCATCCCTTTGCCACCAAAACTACCAAATCGAATTTCAGCGGTCGAGGAAGCCTTCTCCGAAATTTCAAAGTCCCAGTTCTTTTGCTTGCGGTTGTAATAGGACAACATTTTACTATTTATAGGATTGCCGATGTAGTTGCGTTCGGTTGTTTTATATACCTGGCCTGGTAGTTGCAATTCTAGAACCTCGTCATTATTTTTTCTGAATTGTACACTAAACTGGGATGGCTGTTCAATAAAAAAGTAGTAGAACATCGAGAAATATCCACCTTGTAGAAAGCGTCTAATCACTGATTTTCCATTGCCGTCACGGAAATGGAAGGTCTGCATATCAGCCTGGATCTCTGCGACGGTGCGATTGTTTATACTCAGCAGCTCGGTACCTGGTGTTACGGTTGTATCTGTAGTGCCATTAAAAAGTACGTACAGCTTGTCATCAATGGGATATAGAAAGAAGGGAAAGAGGTTGCAACTCTCTTTGACAAAACTCAGGGCTTCTCTTCTTGGCAGGAGCTGGGTATGAGCGCAGCGAATTTCAGCTGACCAGCCAGCTAATAATTGATAGAACGTATAAAAGGGCAGAGGTTCATCGACTTGATTCTTTATTTCCTTGAAAGTTTGCTCGAAGTCGGAAGTAGAAAGATATCTATGCAGACCGGGATGCGTCTCGACAAGCAGTCGATGATAGGCCTCAAGATCCTCCTGCATTTGTTCTGGGGTCAGAATCAAAGATTTCAAAGAGTCGAGATCTTGTGCAGATAGCTGCAAAACAGGAAGAATGCAGACTAAAACTAGAATATATTTCATGATCTAAAAGTTCTGGAATAAAGTAGAGAAATTGATTCGGTCGATACAAATGAGAAAAGCTTAAACCTATGTTAATTGGTGAGGGAAGAAGTGATTTACTTCGTATCAGTGAGATTAATGACGAGAATGACAGGGGCGGGATGAAGACAATCTTACAGAGTCCCGATGGTCGCGATCCTGAAGCGAATTGTATCTTGGGGAAATGAAAGCCATAGGATTTAAGCAATCACTCCCGATCACTGACCCAAGCAGTTTTATTGAATTCGAGACAGAAAAACCAACGCCAGCCGGATATGACCTTTTAGTGAAAATCAGTGCCATTTCTGTAAATCCGGTGGATTTTAAGATCCGGCAGAATGCGGCAAAGGAAACGAGCTTTGACGAACCCAAAATTATTGGATGGGATGCCGTTGGAACCGTGGAAGCAGTGGGTGACAAGGCTTCCAAATTTAAGGTTGGAGACGAAGTGTACTATGCCGGAGACATAACACGGAGCGGCTGCAATGCAGAATATCAACTAATCGACGAGCGCATTGTCGGGCGCAAGCCGAGCACACTTAGTCTCGCTGAGGCCGCTGCGATTCCACTGACCGGACTAACAGCATGGGAGTCTCTTTTTGACCGCATGAAGGTCAATCCCCAGACCGACCAGGGAAAGACTGTCCTAATGCTTGCAGGTGCTGGGGGAGTGGGATCTATTGCCATTCAGATCGCCAAGCAAGTGGCCGGACTCACAGTCATCGCTACGGCATCGCGTCCTGAATCGCAAGCCTGGTGCAAAGAAATGGGTGCAGACTACATTGTAAATCACTATAACCTTAAGCAGGAACTGAAAGAAATTGGACATTCGACAGTAGACTATATTTTGGATTTTGTCAACATCAACGCCTATTGGGAAACAGCAGTCGAAATCATCAAACCTCAAGGTCATATTGTGACGATAACGGGCAGTAGTGAGCCATTAGACCTATCATTACTAAAGACCAAGAGTGCTTCACTATCCTGGGAGTTTATGTACACGCGATCGATGTATACCACAGATGATATGGAGCGGCAACATCAAATCCTTAATGAAATAGCAGATTTACTTGATTCGGGAGATTTGAGATCCACCCTGACCACAACCTTAAAGGGATTTTCTGCAGAGAATTTGAAAAAAGCGCACCGCATGCAAGAGTCTGGGAAGACGATCGGTAAAACGGTCATTGAATATTGATGGTGCTCAAAAGTGATTCGTTTGAGTAGATATTTCGGTAGAATTTTCAGAGCTTGAGATATAAATTAATTATGATGGCAGAAAACGAGAATCGAATTATAGCAAAGGTCATGTCGAGTGTGCAAATTGCTTTGCCAATAGTTTTCTGCGCAGTCTTGTTGGATGCCTGTTCGAGTTCATCCGATTCGATTGTGGAAGCTGTGATTCCTGAGACCTTCACGAAATTATGTGCCTCATGTCACGGAGAAGACCTGAAAGGCAATATATCGCAGAGCCTTCTTGATGGTTCTTGGCAGTTTGGCTCCAGGCCAAATGACATCATGAGGTCGATCAAATTTGGGCATCCGCATCATGGCATGCCAGCCTGGGGCGCTGTCTTGGCTAGTGCAGAGATTGATTCGCTGGTCAGTTTTATACTGCACGAGGAAGCACGCTTGGGTATCACCAAACCACCAATCCCAGAGGTCTTGGAGACACAAGACTATTCGGTAGATGTAGAGGTGATTGCGGAAGGACTTGACGTGCCATGGAGCATTGATTTTATCGGGCCCAACCGCTCATTGATTACTGAACGGTCAGGACGCTTACGAGTCATGGAGAAAGGAGTACTGCGGCCAGACTCAGTTGCGGGTATTCCGCAGGTTCTTGAAAGGGGCCAAGGCGGCTTACTTGATGTGGCAGTTGATCCTGATTATGATCGTGAGCCATGGATATATCTGTCTTACAGCCATGGCCATACTAAGCTTGTCGAAGGTGGAGAGGACATAATACAAGCCATGACCTCCATTGTGCGGGGAAAAATAGTTGAC
>CAJQNM010000251.1 GCA_905479665.1 uncultured Saprospiraceae bacterium | reverse complement strand
GACGAACGTGAATATTTGTCTGCGACACCCTATTCGCAAAGCTTTGAGGAAGACCTTGATCGGATCAATAAGGTCTATCAATATGTACTGCAGAATATTCAAAAAAATATCAGCCAGAAAGAAGCAGCCGATTTATTGCACATGGCTCCGGGTTCATTCTGCCGATATTTTCGCAAAAAGACCAATAGCACGTTTTCTCAGTATGTAAAAACGGTGCGGATAAATCTGGCGGCGCGTATGCTGATTGAATCAGATCTGCGTATCTCTCAAGTGTGCTATGATAGTGGTTATAATAATATTGCAAATTTTAACCACCACTTTAAGGGGATCATTGGAAAAACCCCATCTGAGTACCGGGAGGCATTTGAGCATATCAGTAGCTAGCTAACAAGCTGAAAGAACACCCTTGCCTCAGATAATTCCAGATCCTTACCTTTGCCACCTTTAAATTGGGAGGCTATGATCGTTTATAAATTTGGAGGGACATCATTGGGTTCTGCCGCGCGCATGAAGCAAGCAGCGGCAATTGTCCTAAATGATCAGCACCCAGTATTTGTGGTACTTTCGGCAGTATCAGGAACGACAAATGCCCTTGTGCAAATCCATGCAAAGGCTGCTGCTAGCGACGCAGCTGGAGCCGTTGAGAAGCTTGCCCTCCTGCAAGAACACTACAAAGAATACATAGCAGACTTACTGAAGGGTACGGCACAACTCAATGATGCAGCGGCGTTCGTGCTTGAAAGGTTCGATTTTCTGCAAGGTATTGTCGCAAATAAGATTGACTCTGAGTCGGAAAAAATACTCTTGGCTCAAGGAGAGATAATTTCCACGCATTTATTTAGCTGGTATTTGAAGTCTCAAGGTATTCACGAGCAGTTATTGCCTGCCTTAGAATTTATGCGAATTGATAAATCAGGGGAGCCGGATGAGTACTATATAAAATCCATGTTGAGCAAAGAAATGGCGCAGTATGAGGAGAGTGGATTGTACATCACCCAGGGATATATCTGTCGGAATGCTTTTGGCGAAGTTGATAATCTAAAAAGAGGAGGAAGTGACTTTACTGCCACACTAATCGGGCAGGCTATTGAGGCTAAAGAAGTGCAAATTTGGACGGATATAGATGGGTTGCACAACAATGATCCACGCGTGGTAGAGAAGACGTTTCCGATCAGACATCTTTCGTACCGCCAGGCCGCCGAGCTGGCCTATTTCGGGGCGAAGATCCTCCACCCCACCTGTGTTCGTCCTGCCGAACAAGCCAATATTCCGATCCGCTTAAGAAATACACTGGATCCCAAGGCGGATGGAACACTGATTAGTGAACAAAGCTCTAAGCAGAGCATTACCGCGATCGCTGCAAAAGATGATATAACAGCGGTCAAGATCACTTCTGGTCGGATGTTTAATGCATATGGTTTTCTCAAGAAGATATTTCAGATTTTCGAACGATATGAGACATCTATCGACATGATAACCACTTCGGAGGTGGCTGTATCACTCACCATCGATGACGATCAGAACCTTTCGCGGATTGTGCAGGATCTTAAATTGCTGGGTGAGGTAGAAATTGATCCCAATCAATCAAGCATCTGCGTTGTCGGAGACTTTGGCATGGATCAAATGGGTTATGCTTCCCGCATTTTCGACTCACTTCGTAGCATTCCTATTCGCATGATATCATATGGGGGCAGCCGGTATAATGTATCGATTCTCGTCCATGCGGATGATAAAAGGAAGGCTCTGATTGCACTCAATGGCGGTCTTTTTGAGATTTAGCAAGAAATATTTAGTCAGATCTAAAATATTATTTCAATTTTTGTACCCAGCTGGGTAGCAAGCAACTACTCTTTTGATTGAGACGTAATGATGACGGGCTCTATGAGCCTTTTTGCTAAGCGTACTTGCGTGGCATGCAAAATTGATATATCTTTATGACTGAACGTTCGGTCAATATAAAATGTCACCTAAGAGCAAAGAACAGATTGAAATAATACGGCAACAGAGTCGAGACAATATTCTGGAGGCGGCATTGGATCTTTTTTCAAATCATGGGTATGAATCCACCTCGATCAGCGCTATTGCAAAAGCGGCTGGTATATCTAAAGGGTTGATATACAATTACTTCGAAGGAAAGGATCACCTTCTAAGATCCATTTTGGAAAGCGCGATGAAGGTCGGAAATGACATTTTTGACCAAGAAGACGATGAAATACGGACTCCACAGGAACATTTGAGTCGCATCATCGATCAAGTTTTCTTAGTGATAAGGAACAATCGGGTATTTTGGCGGCTTATTATTCTATTATCGTTACAAAAAGGGGTCGGATCCAAAATGGCGGAGATGTCTCAAAAACAAAATAAGCGCCAAATCACCAAAGCCACCTCGCTTTTTTCTCGAATGGGCGTACATAAGCCGTATAAGGAAGCGCTCCTCTTGGGTGCACTAATTGACGGAATTGCATTGCAATATGTAGGAATGCAAGAAAATTACCCTTTAGATCACCAAATTGCACATTTGAAAGAACGATTTGACCTTGTCTAGGTTGTAATTCTAGGAACCGTGAAATTGAAAATTAGAATAATCTAAAAAAATGAAGCAGCTATCTTATCTGATACTAATCTTACTGTCGTTATGTCCAGTCCTTTTGGTCGCTCAAGAAACGGCAATTGAGATCATACAGATCGCAGATGATCGAGCTCGTGGAGTTGAATCTAGCCAAGGAGTGATGAAAATGACGATCGTCAGGCCTACATGGCAGCGGGAAATCACGATGAAGTCTTGGTCTATGGGATCGGGCTATTCGCTCACCTTGATCACTTCTCCGGCACGTGACAAGGGAACGGCTTTTTTGAAACGGGAGGGAGAAATCTGGAATTGGCAGCCGAGCATTGATCGTTCCATCAAGTTGCCCCCATCAATGATGATGCAATCGTGGATGGGATCTGACTTTACCAATGATGATTTGGTGCGCGAATCGAGCATCGTAGTGGACTATGAACACAAACTGATCGGAGAGGAAGAGGTAGAGGGTCTCATGTGCCATGTGATTGAGTTGATCCCTAAGCCAGAGGCACCAGTGGTCTGGGGCAAAGTAGTGGCCCGCATTGATAAGAAGGATTACCTCCAGCTCAAAACCGAGTTTTTTGATGAGGATGGCTTTCTGGTCAATACTATGTTGGGTAAGAATATCGTAGAGCTGGGTGGTCGCTTACTGCCTTCCCGGATGGAGATGATCCCGGCAGAGGAGGAAGGTAAGATGACAATCATTGAGCAGCAAGAACTGCTTTTCGACCAGCCCATCAAAGAATCTTTTTTTTCCATTCAGAACATGAAACAAGTGAGGTAGATGCCAAATATCCTGACCCTTGCTCGACGTAATGTCTGGCGCAACAAACGGCGGACCCTCATTACAGCAGCCTCCATATTATTTGCTGTGTTTTTTGGCGTAGCTATGACGTCGATACAGCTTGGTACCTGGAGTCACATGGTCGACAGCGTTGTCAAGTATCATTTTGGCTACATCCAAGTGCACCAGCAGGGATTTTGGGAGGAGAAGACGATCGACAATTCTTTTGACCCCAAAGAAGTCAGGTCTCAAATGCAAAATGTTGATGGTTTAAAGTCAATGGTGCCTCGCATTGAGAGCTTTGCCCTTGCTTCTTTAGACACCCGGACCAAAGGGACTCTGGTGATTGGAATATCTCCCGAGCTGGAAAATAATTTCACCAAAATGGCTGACCGGATTCAACAAGGACGATATCTTGAGATAGGAGATGATGGAGTCTTGGTTGCTGAAGGATTGGCAGAATACTTACAGCTGGAGCTTGGTGACACGCTCGTCTTGATCAGTCAGGGGTATCATGGCATCAATGCAGCCGGCAAATTTCCGGTACGGGGTTTGGTGCATATGTCATCCCCGCAGCTCAACAAGCAAATGATCTATATGGAGCTGACCACTGCGCAATGGTTTTATGGTACAGGAGACTTGGTCACTACTCTTATCGCAGACGTAGAAGATGCCGATGAAATGACTCTGGTCGAGGAGAGCGCAAGGTCTATTTTGGATCAAGAAAAGTACGAGGTGATGAACTACAAGGAGATGCTCCCTGATCTGATGCAAGCCCGTGCACTGGACATTGCGGGAGGACAAATTATACTCGCAGTGCTTTATCTCATTGTGTCTTTTGGAATTTTTGGGACCCTGCTCATGATGGTCAAAGAAAGACAGCATGAATTTGGCATTCTTAAGGCGATCGGAATGAAATCATCTCAAATTAATCTCATGTTGTGGCTAGAAACAATAGCAATTGGTATTATCGGGTGTCTCGCTGGAGTCGTCGTCTCATTGCCGTTTACTATTTATTTTAATCGGAATCCCATTCGCTTGCCCGAGGAACAAGCAGAGGCTTTTGAGAGCTTTGGCGTTGAGCCAGTCATTCCGACCTCAACCGATCCTGAAATTTTTATTATCCAGGCCATCATCATTTTTATCATCATTTCTGTGCTTTCGATATACCCTATTTTGAAGATCAATAACTTGCAACCGGTCAAGGCCATGCGCAGCTAAATAATTTACGATCATGTTATTTACAGTTGCTTGGCGAAATATATGGAGGAGTAAAACACGAACGCTGGTTGTCATCGGGTCGATTATTGTAGGTATTTGGGCACTGGTTTTTCTGTTGGGATTTTTTGAAGGACAAGTGCAAAACTACATGGGTAATGTCATTCAGAATGAGACCTCACACTTGCAGTATCACCATCCGAGATTTAAAGATGATTTTGAAAGTGCTCTGGTCATTCCTAATTCAGCAGATATTCTTGAGGAATTAAGAACGGATGCTGAAATAAAGGCTACGAGTGAACGGATTGTTCTCAACGGAATGCTGGCCTCTTCGGCTGCAGTGCAGGGAGTCATGGCAATAGGAGTCGAGCCATTGGCTGAGCAAGAAGTGACACAGCTAGACAATAAAATTGTCGAAGGCGCCCCTCTTGATCCGTCCAGTAAAAATCAACTCTTGATCAGTCGCCGCATGGCCGATAAACTTAAGGTTAAACTTCGTTCGAAGTTGGTACTCACTTTTCAGACGGCCACACAAGAAATATCAAGTGCTGCTTTTAGGGTGGCTGGAATTTATCAAAGCAACAAAAGGCTCAATGACGAGCTCTATATCTACGCCAATATTTCGGACTTACGTCGACTGGCTGAAATACCTGGATCTGCAGCACACGAAATTGCAGTAGTCTTGCATAATTTTGACGAAGTGGAAGTAAAGACAATCGCACTATCCGAAAGGCACCAAGATGTACTTGTCGAAAATTATCGCCAACTTTCTCCCGACTTAGAGTTGATGAACTCTCAAATCAAAATAAATATGACGGTCATGATTGTCATATTTATGTTAGCCTTGATTTTCGGCATTATTAATACTATGATGATGGCCGTCCTGGAGCGCATGAGAGAATTGGGTATGCTGATGGCCATTGGCATGAATAAAGGAAAGGTCTTTTTGATGGTGTGTTTGGAGACGCTATTGATTTCCGTGATTGGAGCACCGGTTGGTATTTTTTTGGGTTTCATTACCATCGAGATATTAAATCGCAAAGGAATAAGTTTGGCTCGCTGGAGTGCGGCACTAGAAGAATTTGGTATGAGCGACCTGGTGCGACCATCCCTCGATGCAAGTAATTATGTTTTGGTGGCCATGGCTGTTGTCATAACGGGATTGCTCGCTTCGATCTATCCATCAATAAAAGCAACCCGTTTGCGACCTGTCGAGGCCCTACGAAAAATTTGAAATAGACCATGAATATTCCAATAATCGAGATAATTGATCTACATAAATCATACACAGAGACTGCGGTGCACGTACATGCCCTGCGCGGTGTAGATCTCACAATTGAGAAGGGAGAGTTTACAGCAATCGTTGGTCCTTCTGGGTCCGGTAAAACAACCATGCTAAATATTATTGGTGGTCTGGACCGCCCAAGTTCTGGAACCATAAAGATTCGGGGGAACGACATCTCAAATTTGTCTGATAATCAACTGATCGATTTTCGCAGAGAAAATATTGGTTTTGTTTTTCAGTCGTACAACCTCATTCCCGTCTTGACTGCCAAAGAGAATGTGGAATTTGTCATGCTCCTGCAAAATAGATCTCAAGAAGAACGTGATGCTCGAACACTTGAGCTCATGCAGGCGGTGGGACTAGCCGATCGTATGAGTAACAGACCCTCTGAGCTCTCTGGGGGACAACAGCAGCGGGTGGCAGTGGCAAGAGCGCTCGCACCAAAACCAGCCTTTATCTTGGCAGATGAACCTACCGCTAATTTAGATTCCGTATCCACCTCCGATCTACTGGACCTTATGGCAAATTTGAATCGCGAAGAGGGGATGACGTTTGTTTTCTCTACACACGATCAGCGTGTGATAGACCGGGCCAGACGTATTGTTCTGCTAGAGGATGGTAAGATCATTTCAGACGAGCGCAAGTGAAGAAGTTACTTTCACTGTTTGGTATCATCTGGCTGATCTACCTACCGGTGACAAGTCAGGAAGAAAAACCGAGGAACTGGTCGCTCTCCGGATACGTGAAGAACCTTCAGTCCGTGTATTCGCTGCAAGGTTTGGATCAGCCTCTATTAGACAATCTCATTCATAATCGACTCAACTTTCGTTGGTATCCACATGAGCATTGGACCGTCCGAGTGGAGGCTCGAAATCGTCTCTTCTATGGAGATTTTGTGCAGCTCAATCTTATCAATGGGGATCAGATTGAAATGGGCAACAACGACCGTTTTGATCTGTCAGTCTTGTGGATAGATAAGCCCAGCTGGGTGCTCAATAGTACGCTCGATCGGGCATATGTCCAGTACGCAAAGAATTCGCTGGAAGTGAGAGTGGGTCGCCAACGGATCAATTGGGGCATCAATACCGTCTGGAATCCCAACGATATTTTCAATGCTTTTTCCTTCACTGATTTTGATTACGAAGAGCGGCCTGGGAGTGATGCAATCCTAATGCGTTACTATTTGGGCACGGCTTCGAGTATAGAAATAGCGACCAATCTGGGAGACACCTGGGATGAGCGGACGACCGCCATGTTGTTCAAATGGAATGCCCTGCAGTATGATTTTCAGCTCCTAGCAGGTTGGGCTTCAGGCGACTATGTTTTTGGTGGTGGATGGGCTGGAAATATCAAGACCGCAGGCTTTAAGGGAGAGTGGTCGGTTTTTACACCCGACGGAGCAGGAGGTACTGAGACTAGTTTTGCGCTGTCGAGTGGTATCGACTACGTTTTTGGCAGTGGAATTTTCCTGGGCCTTGGTTATCTGTACAACAGCAATGGAACGACTACTGGTACGCTTGCCACCCTCTTCAATTTTAATCTTACGGCCAAGAATCTGTATCCTTTCAAACATGCCATCTTTCTCCAGACCAGCTATCCACTCACCTCCTTGATAAACACCGGCATCGCTTGGATCTATTCTCCGGTCGAAGCTCAGACGCTTTTTGTAAATCCGACGGTGACCGTTTCTGTCGCACAAAACTGGGATCTTGACCTGATAGGTCAGCTGAGTTGGAATAAAGATCAAGGAAAATTCATCAGCCCCTTCAGTGCGGGCTTTCTCCGGATCAAATTTAGCTTCTGAGGAGAGGTCGAGATATCGAGAGGGCGAGAGTTTGAGAGGGGAGAGTGACAAGGGGTTTGGGCGTGAAGTTGTATAGAGGTGCACGGAGATTTTGTGAAGACTCAGAGCCCCAGCAACGCGGCATCTTTGTAGCCGTGGGTGGAGTGCAGTCCAACCCAGGGGTAGAAAGGAAGCTTCAAAAATCGTATGTAATTACGACCTCATCAGAAGTGGGTCGAGCCTGGCAAGTAAGGATATACCCTTCGTCAAGTTCAGCTTCGTCCAGGCCGTAGTTTTGATCCATCTCGACACTGCCGGTGGTCATTTTAGCCATGCACGTAGTACATACACCACTCGTGCATGAAAAGGGAGGATCATACCCAGCATCAATCAAGGCATCCAAAACACACTTACCCGTGATATCCAGTTCGATTTCTTGTCCGTCTAAAGTAACTTTTGCTTTGGCCATTGACTATACGTGCTTATGTTTCGGATGCGAAGGTCTCACTTTTTTCCCAGATCGCACACACCGATTACCTATTGCCCACACCATCTCGAGATCTCGAATTCTCGCAATCTCGTAGTCTAAGAGTACACAGTACTCACTACACTTCTAGCTCCACCACGATTGCGAAATTCGCAAAGATAAATACCTTGCCAAGTGCCAAGCTCGAGATGATGATCGACAATCGGAATGGTGAGCGAAACTCCGACCAGGGCAGATTTGATGTGAGAGGGCATGTCGTCTGGGCCTTCCATCGTATGCTTGAGGAACGGCAAGTTTTCTGGAAAAATATGGTTGAAAATTGACTCAAAATCGACGCGCACAGAGGGATCAGCATTTTCCTGAATGGTGAGTGCTGCGGAAGTATGTTTTAGGAAGAGATGGAGCAGTCCTCGTTCCGGCAGCTCTGGAAGGTGATCGTAAACCTCCGATGTGACCAGGTGAAATCCACGAGGTCTTGCTTCAAAACGCCATTGGTCTTGTAAGATCATTTTATCGGTGAGATATCTGGACAGCGTAAAGATCCAAAATACCGGACGATTCCTACGGTAAGAAAATTAAACGAATCTGATGTGCTGGGATCCCCACGCTGGAATCCTTCTTTCACGCCCGGATCGGCTCCAAGCAATACGGAGGGGTCTGCGGCAAGTACGGCGGCATCGCCATTTGCGCCCCTAAATCCTCGCACCTCTGCGAGATCTGGATACTCAGTACTCACATCATCAAAATAATCTGTAAATATTTTGCGAAAACTCCCTTCTATATTAATACTCAACACGGGAGAAATATCAAATTTGAAACCTCCGCCAAAATTAATGGCATTGCCTACCAAAGCATATTCTTCTCCAATAGGTTGTCCTTCTGTGCCCAGCTCTCTGAGTGGAGGTGTGCGCTCACCATCATAGGTGGCATAGGGACTAAAATGGTAAAGCGATAAGCCTGCAAATAAATAGGGGGTAAAATATTGATTGCGACTTCCGTGAATATATGGGAAGAAATTAAATTCCAATTGTGTACTTAAATCTCCAGTATGTGTCCGAAAATTCAGATTTCGATCGCGTTCCACCTGGTTTTCAGACGTGGCATCGTCCGCTCGGAAAAACCCATAGTTGCCGGAAAATTTCAAGGCGATGCGACTATTGAAATTGTAACGAGCGATCAGAGTACCAGCAGGTCCCGGAGCAGCCAGGCTGTAGTTGGTATTTAAATCTCCAAAGTAGTATCCCACCCCTATTCCAGCTCCAACTTCAAAGCCCCGTTGGGCCAACACAGTGCTGACGGATAGTAGTGATAAGAAAAGGATGGAGAACTGTATTCTCGCGCTACGTGCATTCATCGTCACACCATAACGAACAGAGGTCGGGATAATTGCATCTGGAAGTAGGTCGAAATCTAATCGCCATAGAGTGCCAGCATGGCCATCAGGTCATCTAGGGCATTGGCCTCCTTGGGGTGCTTGTCTTTGCGCCAGCGAGACATCCGCGGAAAGCGCAAGGCAATCCCCGATTTGTGTCTTTTACTGTGACGAATGCCCTCGAAAGCAATCTCGAAGACAAGATGTGGTTTTACCGACCTGACCGGTCCAAACCGATCTAACGTATTCTTGCGCACGAAGGTGGTGATCTCCTGAAATTCCTTGTCGGTAAGCCCCGAATAGGCCTTAGCAAATGGGACCAGATCGTCTCCTCGCCACACGGCAAAGGTGTAGTCGGTAAAGAGATTGGCGCGACGCCCATGACCCTGCTGGGCATAGATCATTACGGCGTCGATCACCAAAGGATCGATCTTCCACTTCCACCATCCTCCCTTTTTACGTCCTACCTGATAGGCTGAATCAAGTCGTTTGAGCATGATGCCTTCGCTGCGATAGGTTCTCGATTGCTCCCGTTCTGTCGCCAGCGTTTTCCAATCGGAAAATGCGACGATCTCTGAAAGTAAGAGGTGCGCAGAATTTGCCTTAGCAACAATATCTTCCAACCACTGCCGTCGTAGGGAGATGGGGTGGTGGCGGATATCCATCCCTTCTTTTTCCAATAGGTCGTATGCCACCAAAACTACTGGGGTCGTCTCAAGTATTTTCTTGGTGACATTCTTGCGACCGATACGCGTCTGGAGATCCTGAAACCCCATGGGCTGGTTGTCCTTGTAGGGCAGTATTTCACCATCGACCACAGTGCCATTGGGTAGGTTGCTGAGCAGAAATTGAAATTCGGGAAAGCGATCGGTGATGAGCTCCTCTCCTCGTGACCACACGTAGATATTGTCTTCTCTCTTGATAAGTTGCCCACGTATGCCATCCCACTTACGCTCGGCTTGCCAGGCAGATGGATCGCCCAGCTCTTCCGGCGGTGTTTCCACTGCATAGGCAAGATGAAATGGATAGGGTCTGGATAGCTGATCCTGGGGATTTTCTTCCAACACCAATTGATGAAAGGTGATAGAGTCAGGAGTCCAATTGCCCATCAAGCGATGAGCGAGGACTGCCTCATCTCCGTCAATGGATCGGGCCAAGGCTCGAGTCATCAGCTTTTGGGAGACACCGAGTCGAAATCCGCCCGTGATGATCTTATTAAAGACAAAGCGCTCACGGTGGCCCAACTGAGACCAGGCCGAAATAATTTCTTCCTTCTTTGAGATGTCATCTTTGCTGCGCCAGCTCATGATCAGATCGATCCAAAAAGAGAGCGGTTGATCGGAGTTTTGCTGAGGCTTGGGGAGGACAAGGGCGATGGCTTCGGCGAGGTCGCCCACGATATGGTAGGATTCTTCAAAAAGCCACAGGGGAATATCAGCAAGTTCGGCCGCCCATTCTCTCATCAACGAGGTCTTGATCGTTCGTCTGGGTCTGCGGTGGGAGAGTAAAGCAATCGTCCAGAGCTTATCGGCATCTGGGGCCTCCTGAAAATATCGGGTGAGCGCGGAGACCTTCGCGTTGGTTTTTGTGGTCTCGTCGAGGGCCTGTACCAGCGCTGCAAATCTTCTCATGAGCCCTCTGTGGTTTTTTTATCCGGATGTTCTTCCTCCCCAAATTCCGTCTCTACGATGCCAGCATCGTACCCTTGACTGCTGAGCCATTTTGAAAAGACGTGAGTGTATCCGTGTGTGACGTACACGCGCTCTGCTCCTGTTGCTTTGATCGCCTGATTTAATCCCTGCCAATCGGCATGATCAGACAGAACAAAGCCACGATCTACGCTACGTCGCCTTCGCGTGCCACGTACTTGCATCCAGCCCGATGCAGCGGCAATGGAAACCTGCCCAAACCGTTTCATCCAGGAGGATCCGGTCGCGCTGGGCGGGGCAAGAACAAGGGATCCCTCCATTGCCTTTTTATCGATGTCATCAGTGATATACTTGGTGGGTGGGAGTGGCACATCAAGACTGCGGATGATTTCGGTCATGGTCTCAATGGCTCCGTGGGTATAGATGGGTCCAATTTCAGGATTTAGACCCGCCAGTAACCGCTGGGCCTTTCCGAGCGAATAGCCGGTTAGTATACTGGTGACTTTGTTCTCTCGGTTTGCCGCCCACCATTGGTTGATGTCGCGAAATACATCCTCCTGTTCAAGCCACGTGTATACCGGTAGCCCGAACGTACATTCAGACACAAACGTGTGACACTTCACAGGCTCGAAGGTGCCGCTGATCCCGTCATCTTCTACTTTGTAATCGCCAGAAATGACCCAAATCTCTCCCTTGTGTTCTATGCGTACCTGAGCGGATCCTACTATATGACCAGCAGGGAAGAGCGTAAATTTTACCCCTTTTATCTTCCACTCTTTTCCGTAGTCATAGCTGGTCAGATTAATTTTTCCGAGCCGGTGCCGAATGATTGGCTCAGAAAGCGTACTGCAGATGTATTGACTCATGCCCCAGCGGGAGTGATCGGAATGGCCATGGGTGACAATAGCGGTCTTAACTCGTCTCCAGGGATCGATAAAGACATCGGCAGCAGGCACATAAAAGCCTTCTTTGCGAAATTCTACCAGGGCCATCGCACGAAGGTATGTTATCTTTGATGCGCATGGAAAATGAAAAAGAGTCTACAGAAGAACGTACCGAAATAGCCTCCTTGGGCGAATTTGGCCTGATACATCGCTTGACCAAAGATCTAGGAAGCGACCAACCGTCAACCCTAAAAGGGGTAGGAGATGATGCAGCGGTGATCCACAGTGGGGATCAGGTCTTGCTTGTGAGCACCGATATGTTGATCGAGGGCACTCATTTTGATTTGATGTATAGCCCACTAAAGCACTTGGGGTACAAGTCAGTGGTGGTAAATCTTTCCGATATCTATGCCATGAATGCCCATCCTACCCAGGTTACGCTCTCATTGGGCCTATCCAATCGGTTTTCGGTGGAGGCCGTGGAAGAATTATTTTCGGGTGTAAGAGCTGCCTGCGAACACTACCAAGTGGATCTGGTGGGGGGCGATACGACCTCATCTGCCAAAGGCTTGGTGATTTCAGTAACTGCACTGGGGCATTGCAGCCCTGATCGAGTGTCGTATCGTTCGGGTGCAAAGGTGGGAGATATCCTTTGTGTAACCGGCGATCTGGGGGCGGCCTACTTGGGCTTGCAACTCTTGGAACGAGAAAAGCAGCTGTTCTTGGATCAACCCGATATTCAGCCCGATCTCGAGAGCCAAAAATACTTGGTAGGCCGACAGCTCAAACCAGAAGCGCGCAAGGATATGATTCAGATCTTTGAAAAAAATAAGGTTATTCCGACCTCGATGATTGATGTATCTGATGGTTTGTCGTCCGATCTAAAGCACATTTGTTTTGAATCTAAAGTGGGCGCATTTGTCGAAGAAAGTGGGGTCCCGATTCATCCAGATGCTCAATTGATGGCACTGAAATTCAAGCTCGATCCGATCACATGTGCGCTAAGTGGTGGAGAAGATTACGAATTACTATTTACCATCGACCCAAAGGACCTAGATAAGGTGAGGCTGATGCCCGATATTTATATGATGGGTGAGATTGTCAAAGCCGAAGATGGAATTAAGCTACACACCAAGGGTGGGAATATCCACGACATCAAGGCTCAGGGCTGGAAACATTTTTAAGACTTCGAGAGTTTCGAGAGGTGTGGGTGTGGGTCCCGCTCCGAGGACTGAGCCCAGGTCGAGCGGAAAGTCAAGCCCTCTGAGCGGTTATTAGACATCGAGACTACGAGACATCGAGAGGTTTGGGTGTTGAAGGTGAGTGTGCGGGCGGATCCCCTTCAGGGCTAGGGTGAAGCGAGGGGGGAAGAGGAGACTACGAGAGTTTGAGACATCGAGACATCGAGAGGTTTGGGTGTGGAAGGTGAGTGTGAGGGCGGATCCCCTTCAGGGCTAGGGTGAAGCGAGGGGGGAAG
>CAJQNM010000250.1 GCA_905479665.1 uncultured Saprospiraceae bacterium | reverse complement strand
CTTGGTCATGTTTTTCAAACACCGACACCTGGTACCCCGCATCAGCAAGATAGGTAGCGGCAGCTAGACCAGCAAACCCTGCACCGATCACTCCTACGACTTTTCTAGTCAATATTTTTGTTTAAGTATTTCCAGGAAAAGTTAAACAAGAAAAGAGGGGCATAGTTCGCCTTACCTGGATAAAAACCGCTCAATAGTATAGCCTTCCACCCAGTCACTTTTTATCCCGGGCTGGAAGACCTTCATATATAAGTTAAAGGTTATCTATAAATTTAAGATTGTCATAATCTTTACAGATTACGAATATTTATATATATTTGTAATAGGCATATGTTAGCCTGACTTAAGAAAACGACTAAAAAGAAAACTACCATGAGTCCAAGGTCTCTCGGCGCACTATATAGTGTCGCACGCGCAAACCTTTGCGCGCTTCTTTTTCTACTATTTTCTCTTCATTCCAGTTTCGGAATTAACTGCAAAGACTTCGTGAGCACCTCTCTAGGGCCAGACTGCAAGCTTGCGGTAACCCCTGGTCTAGTGATGGCCGATCCGATACCTGCCGGTGCTGTCTTTGATATTCGTGTCACCCACCGTGGAGGGATCGAAATCAAAGACGATACACTACGCTTGCAACATGTCGGAGAAGATATCATGGTGGTGATCACCTGCCTGACCGACGATTGTGGCAAGGGAACTTGCATGACACGAGTTGACCTAAAACCAAATGTCATGGTCGGCTTTGGAGAGACGCTCGATACCATGGTGCACTGTCTCGATCCATTCCTGATGCTTGATCCTGGAAGTCTCAGGTATCCCTTTGTACCAGAAGTACTGGCCTCATGTGATCAGGGAAGCGAGGTGGAATTTGTCGCGGATTGGATGAAAGTCAAATCCTGTGATGAGCCAGGTGATACCGTAAAATTCATTTATCGTGAATGGGCCGTCACTTCCAAATCAGGGGCTCGCACAGTGGTGATGGATACGATCACCGTACTCAAAATACCTGCGATCACTGAGATTCTTGCGTGCTTTGAAAACGACACATCATACTGCGATAGTCCTGACGACCCTTTTGGCCCTTTCATTCTTCTCGGTGACGACGTCACTGATTGCGACACGATATACCTAATCGGACCAGATGCAGATCGAATTAACAAAAGCTCAAAATGTGGCTTCCTGCTCGATGTCAAAGTGCATCAATTTGAAACGAGCTGTGGGGAGATCAGCAAGTACACGGTAAGTGTCATCCAGAGTTGCTACAGTGCGACAGCAGCAATATGTGTAGCAGATCCTCCACTCCCTGCAGACGCAATCACCGGCGGAATGGGTGAACCCATTTTTGCCACTTGTGAATTTTGGCATATGGTGCTGGATACCACACCACCGGTAGTCGAGTGCCTGCTAAAAGACACCATCATGCGCGGCGACACTGTGATCGGACTGGTTGCGGCGGGTGATCACGACTGTGCAGCGGAGGCATTGCTGCCACCGGCCCTGGTCATGGACAATTGTGCAGGAGTGGAGCGAGTCAAAGCGAAAGTGGACACACTCAATACAACAGTGTCCTACAAATTTGATCCAGCAAGTGGTCACTACAAGCCGATGGGCACCGTGTCATTGCCGTTTCGTAAGCAGCCATATGAGATCATAATTGAGGCCACTGACAGCTGTCACAATGTAGGTCGAGACACCTGCTATATTTTGGTGAAGGACTACACGGCTCCCACCGCCGTCTCACATGATACCCTCCACATAGGGCTGGCCAGCAAGAAAGTCTGGATCCCTGCCGAAAAACTGAATAATTCCAGTTGGGATAATTGCGTGTCTGAAGACCTATTATTGTACACTCGCCGCTCGGATTGGCGCACATTCTGTCTTGATGATCTGTGTGATAATCTCCAGAAAATAAAGGGCTTTGATTGCGTTGAGTTCAGCGATGATGCAGACGCAGATCCGGTTGCAGCCCATTACCACAATTGGCTGGATTGGTTGGCGGCCGATGGTCAACTTTGCTCCAAGTTGTTGTTGGATGCCTGGCAGCTCGAACTTTGTCGCATCGGCGAAGTAGATTGTCAAGGCACTGATGCCGACGATTTTAAGGCGGACTATGCAGATTCTTTCGACATTGATCAGATCGAACTGCTGCAACAACTCGGAGGAGGCTGGACGGATGCCTTTCCGCTCGGTTGTGAAGACCTTTGCGGCACCGTAACGGTCGAGTTGCTGGCAATGGACTATTGGTGCAATTGGTCTACAGGCTGGACGGAGATTAGTGTGGAAGACAAGACTCCACCTGATACGATTGCTGCCCTGCAAGATACGATTGAGCTGAGCTGCACTGCATTTGAAACAGATGCCAGTTTTACCGTGCCTGGCCAAGGCTTGATCACCCTCGATTCTATCGTGACTCTGGTCAAAGAGGGGAGTGATGATGCCATTGCAGTGATCGATGCAACTTTTGGCACTTGTCTTCCCGTCTGTCGCACGGCAGATGGTATGCTGGTCGACCTAAACGGCGATCCAGTAGACGAGCAGTTCTCCCTTGTTGATCGAGGAGTTTGTGTGCGAGATACCATGGAGGTCGCGACCATCGATAGTATATTTAGCCATGATGAAGAGTGCTTTGTAGAAATCGATACAATGTATCCCTTCTACCGACTGGATACAGTCACTAGGTTCTACCAGCAGGGTTTGGTACTGGCTGGTTGTGGCCAGAATCTTCATATGAGCCAGCAGATCACACGAATTCAGGATGAATGTGGATTGGGTGAGTTGGTGCGAGTGATCAAATTATGGAAGTTTTGTCCTGGACAGACCAAACCTACCTTAGATACGACAACCTGTAAACAGACCATCCTCTTGAAGAACTTTTGTGAGTTTGATGAGCGCATGTTTGACTGTCCATCAGACACCTTTTTGATAGATTTCGGCTGCCCCAATATACAGCTGGGAATGGACGATCTTTTACCTCGGTTTATGGGC